>JBATLA010000495.1:0-1660 GCA_049669945.1 Polyangiales bacterium
GAACTGGTCGGTCAGGTCTTGCAGATCGGCTTCCAGAGCAGGGCGACGAACTTTGACGGCTCCGGAATTTTCTACGACAACATCACCCTCGTCGTAGAGGGCTGCGGTGGCGGCGCTGGCCCTGGTATCGAGCTCCGGCCCTTGCCGGAGATCTACACGACCGGCAACGCGATCAACTACAGCCCGTACCGGGCCGGCGGACCGGGTGCAGGGGAAATGCCGAGTAACGCCGACATCCTGGAGGACCTCGCCCTCCTGCAAAGCGCTGGCTACAACTTGCTCCGCCTGTTCGGCGGAGACGCCGTGTCCGAAAAGATCCTGGAGCTCGCGGCGGCGAACTTTCCGGACATGCGGTTCCAGCAGGGGCTCTTTCTCGAAGGCCTAGCACCGGGCTCCGCTCAGGAGAACTGCCAGAGCCAGATCAACGACTCTCAGGTCGCAACCGCCATCCGACTGGCGAACAACTATTCCAACGTCGTGACGGTCAGCGTCGGGAACGAGACCTCCTTCTTCGCGGGGTTCATGCCCTTGAACTGCCTCGAGGGGTATATCACCGAGACCCGAAACAACGTGACGCAACCGGTCACGGCGGACGACGACTACACCTTCTACGCAAACCTTTTTGGCAGAAGCCCAGACGAGGTCCTGCGGCGCATCGACTTCGTATCCATCCACACCTACCCCTTCCTCAACTACACACAGTGGGATTGGCAGCAGCTCGGGGTTACGGCCGGCCCTCTGCGCGCGGAAGCCATGATGAACGCCTCGCTCGCGAAGGCCCAGCAGAATTACCAGGCGGTCTACGACTATCGATACCGCAGTGCGTCGGGGGTGACCGTCACCGTCGGTGCGTCTCTACCAATCGTCATCGGCGAGACCGGCTGGAAGTGGCGGCAGACCACACCGAGTCAGGAAATCGAAACCTATGCCGCGAATCCCGTGAACGCCAAGTGGTACCTCGACCTGATGCGATCCTGGGAGAGATCCCCCGGCGGGCCCTTGACCATCTTCCCCTTCGAGGCCTTCGACGAAGCTTGGAAGGGCACGGACGATGGATGGGGCTTCTGGGACGAGCTTCGGAGGCCGCTCTACGCGCTATGCGGCACGCCAGCGGGCGCCGCATGCAACGACCCGCTATATGAGGGCGCGGGCTATTACTCGCCTTGAACCAACGCGAGCGGCAGTCCACACACGGTCTCCTATGGATGATGCTCGTCGAACGACCCAGACGAAACTGGGAGCGTCCGCCATGCGGGCGCAGCACAGCCGTCTAATCCTGAATCTGCTCTGGACAGAAAGGGAGATTTCGCGTGCCGACCTGGCCCGCCGGACCAGGCTAAGCCGTTCTACGGTGTCCGCCATCGTGACCGACCTGCTAAGCACGAGGCTGGTCAAGGAGGCGCGCGCCGGAATCTCGAGTGGCGGTCGCCGCCCGATTCTTCTGCAGTTTCAGGACCAATCAAGCTTCATCGTCGGGATCGAGCTCGGCGCAACGCACGTCTCGTGTGTACTGACGGACTTGCGATCCAACGTCCGAGCTTCGTGGTCTGCGCCCGCTCCTGTACGCGATGAACCCGACCTCGCCCTGGAGAAGATGACGATGGCGGTGCACTCCGTTCTCCAGGCAGGCGGAGTGCAACCCTCGCAGGTGCTTGGGATC
>JBATLA010000496.1:0-4599 GCA_049669945.1 Polyangiales bacterium
CTTGAGACCCGTCTGAAGTGGCTCGCTGACCGGCTGACGAGCGACGATGCCAGGAGCCTTCAGCTCGACGCGGCGCGTGAGCTTGCTCTCGATCGGCCCCTTGCCATCAACCGGCTGGCCGAGCGCGTTGACCACGCGGCCCACGAGTGCGGGGCCGACGGAGACCTCGACGATGCGCCCCGTTCGCTTGACCGTGTCGCCCTCGCCAATCCCGACGTCGGAACCGAAGAGCGCACAACCGACGTTGTCTTCTTCCAGGTTGAGCACCATCCCGTAGACGCCGCCAGGGAACTCGAGGAGCTCGCCTGCCATGGCGCCTTCGAGACCGTAGAGGCGGGCGATGCCGTCACCGACCGTGAGCACGGTACCAGTCTCGACCACGTCGACGGACTTGTCGTACGACGCGATCTGCTGCTTGATGATATTGGAAATCTCTTCAGCGCGAAGTTGCATTTTGCAAGGCTCCTGATTCGATGCGGCTACGGCGTCTCGCCGTCCGCAAGCAACGTCTCTCTAAGCTCGCTCAACCGGTTGCTCAGGCTCCCATCGAAAACCTGGTCTCCGATGCGGGTCACGACACCGCCGATGAGCGAGGGATCTTGTTTCTTCACGAGGACGACCTGGCGGTCGGTCGCTCGCTGGAGTTTTTCAGTCAGCTGGCTGTAGTAAGCGTCGCTGAGCGGTTTGGCGCTCGTGACTTCGACCCGAACGCGGCCGGTCTCCGCCTCGGAAAGCTGTTCGAGCGCGTGAAGCACATCCTCGAGCTGCGGCAGCCGGCCCTTGTCAGCAAGCAGCTTCACCGTGTTGCGCATGAGGTTGGACACCCCGAGCTTCTCCATCACGGCATCGAACGCCGCTTTCAGAGCCGGCTTCGGGATGGCAGGGTTGCGCGCGATGTCGCGAAGCTCTGCGCTCTCCTTCAATGTTGCGGAAAGGGAGCTCACGTCGTTCAGGACGGAATCCACCTGACCTTGCTCGCGCGCCAGGTCGAGAAGAGCCTTCGCGTAGCGGCGACCGACGGCGCTCATGACCGACCCTCCTTGATCACTTCATCGAGCCGCGCGAGGTAGGCCTCGGCGAGACGGTCCTGATCCGAGTCGGTGGTGCTGTCTTGAAGCAGGTTCTGCGCGGCCAGCACAGCGGCGTTGGCGGCTTCGCGGGTGAGGTCCTCGCGAAGCTGCTTCACTTGCTGCTCGATGAGGAAGCCCGCGTCTTTGCGCATGCGGGCAGCCTTCTCTTCGGCCTGCGAGACGATGCGATCGCGCTCGGCCTCACCAGCCTTGATCATGTCGGCGCGAATCTGAACCATCTCTTGGTCGAGTTTTTCGAGGCGCGTCGCGGTTTCCATGTGCCGCTTCTCGGCTTCGGCGCGAAGCCGCTGTGCTTCTTCGAGCTCGGCTTCGACCTGCTTGCGGCGCTCGGCGAGAGCAGGGTTGCCCTTTTTGCGAATGACCCAGGCGAGCAGCACGATGAGAGCGCCGAAGTTCACTAGCGTGCCCCAGAACTCCGGGTTCGAGAGCACGCCACCGAAAGTGAGCTCCCCGTGGCCGTCCTGCGCATCATGGCCCGCTTCGTGTTCGGCGACCTCGTGGGCGACCGACTCGTGATGCGCGCTCTCCGCCCAAGCGAGGCTCGGAATAGCCAGAATCGATGCAAGGAGGACAAAGCGAGCCGCGCGCATCATTGGACCTCCCGATTCAAGAGCTTCGAGGCGATCTGCTTCGCGAGGGCAGGCACGGATGCCTTGACCTCGGCGCGGAGCTTCGTGGCCTCGGATGCGAGTTGCTTGTCCGCGTCCGCGAGCAGCTTGTCGGTCTCTTCGCGAACCCGGTCGAGCACGCTGCGCTCCAAGCGCTTGCCCTCAGCCCGGAGTCGATCGCGCTCTTCACCGGCTTGAAGACGGATTCGGCGCATCTCCTCGTCGAATTCCTCGCTCTCGGCGGCGGCTTCGTCCTGGAGGCGGAGGGCCTCGAGCTTCGAACCCTCGATGGCGTTTTCGCGAGCTTCGAAAAGAGCGATCATCGGACGAAAAACCAACGGACGGAGGACGAGAAAAGCGATCCCGAACAGCAGGAGCTGAATCCAGATCGTCCCGTCGAGGTCGATGATGGAGCCCTCAGAAAGAAGGGCTGTGGATAGCACGTTCATCGCAGCGGTATTCCCGGTCGGCCCCGGATAAACTCCGGTTGGCGCTTGGGGCCGAATCGCCGCTACGGCAAGGATAAAACCCCAGCGGCGCGCGTTCCTAGCATGGGGCGGTACCCAGTCAAGGTCGGCCGCGGGCTTCGGGACGCCGGATCTAGCTGGCGCCCTGCGGACCCTCGAAGACGCCGGTGCGAAGGGCCCGAACCGTCCGGCCAGCCGCCCGTTCGTTCTCTCGACTGAAGACCGCCCAGGGGAGCGGGATGTCGGAATCGACGAAGATCCGAAAATCGACCTCCGTCTGGGCCCGTGCACACGAAATCGTGGGATGAGCCAGAAAGAACGGCACCTGAGGGGTGGCTTGCTACGCTGGCAAGCAGATGCGCCGCGTCTTCATAGTGTCCGTGATCGCTATGCTTTTGGCCTCTGGAACGGCCCTGGCAGAGGCCGAGGAGAGCAGCCGGGTCGCAGCCGACGCCACCCCCGAGCCGAGCCCTTCGGTGTCCTCTGCGGCGCTGCAGGCTGGGAGCTGGAAGCAGGACGTCATGGTCGCCCTGATCGGCGGTGGCGTCCGGTTCCGCCGGATCCACCTCGAGGTCGGCGATGGCATGGGCGGCACCGAGCCCCGCGATTTCGACACCGGTGCCTATTTCGACTTTGGCTATCACCTATTCATACGCCCAATGGGGCGGCGATCGCCGAGGCCGGCCATCCGGGCGATCGTCCTTCAACTCGACGGCGGCTCCTCCATCGGTCTGAGCGTTGAACCAGTGGGCACCGGGATCTCGCTCAAGGCGAACATCTGGAGGATGCGCGGCCAGTTCGGGTACCTCTATCCGATCGACCGCTGGCAGCTGGGCGGCCTGATTGGCGTCGGAGGCAACGTCTTCAACATCGATCTGAACTCTGTGCTGCCGAGCGCGCGGATCCTCTATGTGCGCCTCGGGCCCGCCGGAATCGTCGAGCTCGTCGGCGATTTCCTGATGCTTCGCATGGACTTCGGTCTGCGCTTCCCCTTTGACCTCGGGGAGCTGGATGAAGCCTTCGGCCATGACAGCCGCGCGTTCGGGCTCGACTCGATGCTGACGCTCCAGGGTAGAAGTAAGGTCGGCTTCACCTACGCGCTTCGTTTCGCGTGGGAGTACTACACCCTGCGTTTTGCAGGCTCCGCCGACAATGTCCCCGCCATGGCCGAGGGCGGCTCCGGCGATGACCACGCGGTCAATCTTCAGCTCCTGCTCGGCTGGTCCTTGTAGCCATCCGGGGAGGTGTCGTCCGCCGAACGGGCCGGTGTGGGCTGCGCGTCGAGCTCGAGCACCTGGCCCATGACGCACTTGCCGTCGAACACGACGCCCTTGTCCATGTAGAGCGCTTCGGTTCGGATGTCGCCGCGAACCCGCGCCGGGGCGTGGAGCTCGACCAGCTCGGTCGCATGGATGTCGGCTTCGATCATCGCGCCTCGGACAATCAAGGTGTGCACCCGGATGGTTCCCTTGATCGTCGCTTCCGGCCCTACGATGAGGATACCGTCGCTCTGGACTTCCCCATGGAAGTCGCCATCGATTCGTACTCGACCCTCGAAAAACAGCTTCCCCTCGTACCGAGTTCCGGCGCCGAGAAGGGAGTGAATGACGGCGTCGTGGTGATCCATGGTCGAGCGGAGGGTAGAAAGCTCCAAGGGGGGGGTCAATCGAGCAAGCGCGGGCTTGTCCGCCAGGGGCGTGGACCCTACTTCGCTTGGGCTGGCGTCGTTGACCGCCCCGAGGGGCCGTGCTAGGTCGCGCTCGCTTTTTGCCGCGGAATCAACCGCCGGACGACACCCTTTCAAAACCGGAAAGCAGATGTCAGAGCTTCAAAACGGAAAAGTCACTCAGGTCATCGGTCCCGTCGTGGATGTTAGGTTCCCGCAGGACGCCTTGCCGCCCATTCTTTCGGCGCTGCGGGTCAGCAACCCCGGCATCAACGACAAGGAATGGAACCTCACTCTGGAAGTCGCGCAGCACCTCGGTGAGAACACCGTTCGTGCCGTCGCCATGGACTCGACCGACGGTCTAGTTCGCGGGATGGCGGTGCAGAACACCGCCGCGCCGATCGCGATGCCGGTCGGCAAGGAGTGCCTCGGCCGAATCCTGAACGTCGTCGGCGAGCCGGTCGACGAGCAGGGCCCGGTCGGGGCGACCAAGTTCTCGCCGATTCACAGAGACCCACCGAAATTCGTCGACCAGAGCACCGAGGTCGAGATCTTCGAGACGGGAATCAAGGTCATCGACCTTCTCGCTCCCTACCGTAAGGGCGGCAAGATCGGCCTCTTCGGCGGCGCTGGCGTTGGTAAGACGGTTCTCATCATGGAGCTGATCAACAACGTCGCGAAGGCGCACGGCGGTGTGTCCTGCTTCGCGGGCGTCGGCGAGCGTACACGTGAGGGTAACGACCTTCTGCTCGAGATGAGCGAGTCGA
>JBATLA010000497.1:0-1597 GCA_049669945.1 Polyangiales bacterium
TCGCTTCTGCAAGGCCGGCGCTTGCTCCACGTCACTCGATGGCGCGCTTCTTTCGCATCCGACGCCCGCCACCCCGGACGCGATGGCCAGCAAGCCGAAGCACCGACCGCGCAGCATCACCGCGCCAGGATCCCACCATCGTGAGGTCGATTGAGAGACTCGACGTCACCAGCTCTCGCCGAAGGGCCGGACATCGACTTCGAAGCTCCATGCCGATTTGGGCTGAGTGGCGAGATGATAGACGGTGTCGGCGATATCGCTCGGGCGGAGCGCGTTCTCGCCATCAGCCTGTTCGTCGGTGCCGATCATGCCGTCCACGATCACGAGCGCCACGTGGATGCCCTCCGGCCCGAGCTGGCGGGCGAACGACTGAGCGAGGCTTCGCTGGGCGGCCTTCGCCTGGGCGAACGCGGTGGTGAACGGCTTGCCTCGGAGCGAAGCGGTGGCGCCGGTGACGATGATCGCGCCGCGCCCCTTGTCCCTCATCGGGCCGACGACCTGGCGCGTACTCTGCAAGAGCCCGCGCACGTTGATCTGCCAGCCCTTCTCGAATGCCTCATCCGGAACCTCGTCGAAGGTGCCAAACTGCCCCGAACCGGCGTTGTACAGGAGCACGTCGACCTCGCCCAAGTCACCGCGAATCTGCTCAAATGCACGCTTGATGGCTTCGGGGTCGGTGACGTCGCAAGCGTAGGCTTTGCCGCCAAGTTCCTCGGCAAGCTTCTTCGAGTAGTCCGTCGAGCGCGAAAGGAGCGCGACGGCGTACCCTTCGTTCGCGAAACGAGTGGCGAACGCCCGCCCGTTCTTCGGACCAATTCCAATCACGACACAAACCGGCTTGTCCATGCCCACACCCTAGGGCGCAGCGGCTGGATGCCCAGAGGGAGCCCGTGCCACTCGACGTGGACCCTTAGGACGCTAGACGGAAGTTCTATGGCAAAAGCAATCTGGCAAGGGCAAGTCATCGCGGAATCCGCAGAGTTCGAGGTCGTCGAAGGGAACATCTATTTCCCAGCCGGCGCGCTCAAAGCCGAATTCTTCGAGCCAAGTGAGCATCGCAGCGTCTGCCCCTGGAAAGGCACCGCCAGCTACCACCACGTCGTCGTCGACGGCAATCGGAACGAGAACGCAGCTTGGTTCTACCCCGACCCCAAGTCAGCGGCTGCGAACATCAAGGGCCGTGTCGCGTTCTGGAAGGGTGTGACGGTCGAGCGCTAGTCGGCGATTCGAGCCCTGGGTTCGAAGCGATTCGCACCAACTGAGGCATGGATATCGCTTGGTGGTGTGAGGCGGGTCACAGCCAAACGCGCGTAAAACGGGATAATCTCGGCGCACCGACATACCACGCAACTTCCCGCCGGAAGTGTCGATAACCCGGTCATCGACATGATACCCCTCCTGCACTTGCATTCGCGGCGCCGCCGGCGCTTTTCCACTTCACGCGCTTCGGCGCTCCTTGCCTCCGCCTGCGTGGCTGGCGTCCTCGGGTGCGGGGAGATCAGCTGCCCCGAGGGCATGAGCAACGTCGGCGGACTGTGCCAGAAGGTCGATGTTCCGAGGCCCGACGCGGCGGACGGCGGGCTGCCCGCCGCTGGAC
>JBATLA010000498.1:0-2767 GCA_049669945.1 Polyangiales bacterium
CCATGCTGGACCTTCCTCCTCTGCTTTCATCACGCGAACACCGAGCATCCGAAAGACCAGCCCAGCGCCCAAGGTGATCGCGACGAGGTTGGTCATCAACAGGATGGCCGCATTCCCGGCGATGACAGGAAACCCGGCCGTCAGTGCAAGTCCCACCACCGCGAGGGGAGGCACCAATGCGGCAGCGATCGCGACGCCAGCCAGAGTGGATGCGACATTGGGACGACCCTGCGCATACGCGGCGGCCATTCCGGAGGCGAGCGCAATCCCGAGGTCGAGAATGTCCGGGTTGCCGCGCGCCTCGATCTCGAGTGAAGGCTCGTAGCCTGGATTCAAAAGGCCCAAGATGAGGGAGACGACGAACCCGATGCCTACCCCCAGCGCAATCGAGATGAACGAGTCCCGAAAGAGCTTCAGATTGCCCTGAGTCACCGAGAGGCCGGCACCGAGAAGGGGGCCCATCAGCGGGGCAACGAGCATCGCGCCTATCACGACCGCTGTAGAGCCCTGCATGAGCCCGAGCGATGCGAGCACCGCGGCGAGCGTCATCATCATGATGAAGTCGGCGTCGGCCGAGCTCGAGTTGCTCACCCGCTCCGCAAGCGCGACGCGGTCCTCGCGCTCTAATATTGGAAACTTGAGCTGCTGGTGAATGAAACCAGGCTCGACCGTGGACTTTCGTTCCTCGCTCATGCCGGGAGAGTACACTCTAACGCCATTTCTCAATGAGGCTGATGCTGATCGCAACCACAAGCGCACTCTTCGTGCCGGTGGCAAGTGCCTCTTCGGGGGTGGCTACCTATTGCATTTGCGAGCGCAGGCTCTGCTCCGCGGCAAGTTGATCCACCAGGCGCGCGGCCTCCTCGGACTTCTTTTGCTTACGGCCAACCTTGAGCTGCATGTTCATGCCCATGAAGATCTGCACTGCCGGCTGCCCGGTTCCCCGGATGGCCATGGCGAACTGGGGTTCAGCGAAAAAGTTGAAGACGATCTTTTCGGTCGGGACGACCTTGCCGATGCCGAGCCCAAAGGGAACGTTGTAGACGGGGTCTTCGATGTCGAAGTACCAAATTGGCGCGGAGCGCAGATAGTAGCCGTTGCCAAGCTGAAAAAAGACAAATGGCTGCGCCACGAGGAACTGAGTCTGCGCCCTGTCGCTCTGGCCTCCGACTCCGATCTGATAGTTGACGAGGCCGCCTACGAGAAAGATGCCCTTCGCCCAAACAGTCAGCGCGGCCAAGCCGATTTCATGCTTGCCGTGTCCGAGCGCAGGGTCTGTTGCGGTCGGCGCAGTGTAGATCGGGCCTAAGCCGAACATCGCCTTGGCCTCCGGTTTGGTGACCACAAATGTCATGAAGACATTCAGGTCGCCGAGCCCCGTGATCGATGCGTCTGCAGCGTTTGGATCCGCGGAAGGCACGACCCGAATCGGCAGGGAGACGCGCGGAAGGATCTTCCAAAACGGCGTGACCAACCTGAGCCAGAAGGTATTTGCGCTTTCGTCGGGGAGGCCGTTGAGCTTTGGCAAGTAGTAGTTGTGCAGCGCAACTGAGACCATGTCCGCAAGCGGATTGTTCGCCGTGTTGACCGTGTCGCGCGCCGTCGCTTGTGACTCGTCGCCCACCAGTTCTTCGACGATGATGTCCGCTTCCGGCTGCGGATCCGCCGATTCGTCAGCGAACGCCAACGAGGAGGACAGGCCAATCGCCCATGCCAGGGGAATACAGGCAGCGGTGACGAGCGGATATCGCGTGCGCATGCCGCAACTCTACTACACGACCGCGGCTCGCAACGTGCAACGTGCAACGTGAGATCAAGAGCGGCCGATGCGTAAGAGAGAGTCGACCGGATGGACGCAAAATTTGCGCGCGCCCTGGATTCTAAGAGGCGCGCGTGTACACTCCCCGCGACGGAAGAGAAAGGCTGGCTGACCCATGCCAGATCGCGATTCAGAGATTCTCGTGCCCCTCTTCATTCTCGCCGTGGCGTCGTTACTGGTGGGATGCCACGAAGGGCAGACGACTCACTCTGCCGCTGACGCTCCTCAAGCCGATGACGGCTCGGTCCTACCCTTTACGTCTGCACCCATGGGCGGCGAGGTCGGGCCTACGATGCAGCAATCCGTCCACAAGTGGCGCGAGCAGCCGCGCCGCATTCCGGAGGACGCCCCCAACATCCTGATCGTGATGTTGGACGATTCGGGGTTCGGACAGGCAAGCACCTTCGGCGGCGAGGTCGAGACGCCGACTCTTTCGAGGCTCGCCGAATCGGGCATCAGCTACAACGCCTTCCACACGACGGCGATGTGCTCACCGACCCGGGCTTCGCTACTGACCGGACGCAATCACCACCGCGTGGGCGCTGGGCAGATTGCCGAGTTCGCCAACGACTGGGACGGGTACACCGGCATCATCCCGAAGTCATCGGCCACGATGGCCGAGGTGCTCGGTCACTACGGCTACGCGACGGCCGCGTTTGGCAAGTGGCACAACACGCCTGTGGATACGCTCGCGAGCGGACCCTACGACCGGTTCCCCACCGGCCACGGATTCGACCACTTCTACGGATTCATCGCCGGCGAGACCTCTCAGTGGGAACCCACCTTGTGGGAGAACACCACGCCGATCCCGACTCCGCATCCGGAAGACTTCGAGGACTACCACCTGAGCGAGGACATGGCGGACAAGGCGATCACCTGGATGCGCCGCCACCGTGCGATCCATCCGGGCCGCCCCTTCATGATGTACTGGACGCCGGGCGCCGTGCA
>JBATLA010000499.1:0-5066 GCA_049669945.1 Polyangiales bacterium
TCGGTGTTTGTGTCGGTTCTTGCTGGGAAGCGGGGAGATTCTCACCCTAGAACGCGGCGCCATATCCTTTTGGATATGCCTCTTTGGACATGAGTTGACTCGGCTCATGTCCGAATCGGTATTGTCCCTCGGTCATGACAGTCGGATGTCTGCGCGACGCGTTCGTCGTCGACCCCGAAGCTGTCATCCGTTTCGTGAGCGTCATCCGCCATGGCTTGCTGCGTTTGAGCCAAGGTCGGTGAGATCTCTCCGGAAAAGGGGTGGCGAAGGCTCGCGCATGGACAGTGCCTGCATCCGCCTCTATCGTGACTCCTGATCAGGGAGATCGAGGAACCAGATGGCGTCGTATGAGAACAGTATCGTGATCGAAGCGCCTCTGAGCGACGTCTATGCGTACGTGAACGAGCCGACGACGTTTCCCGATTGGGTGCATGGGATGATCGACGTTCACAATGTGATCGGCACCGGCGAAGGTCAGCAGTACGAGTGGACCTACAAGATGGTGGGAATGCAGTTCCGTGGACAGAGCGTCGCAGTCAACTACGTCAAAGACGAGTGCGCGGCCTACCAGAGCATCGGCATGATCGAGAGCATCTGGACGAACTTCGTCGAGCCCCACGACGGGGGAACGAAGCTAACCGTCAAAGTCGAGTATTCCATCCCCGCTCCAGTGCTGGGGAAGCTAGCCGAGGTCCTGACACTCAGACGCAATATGCGTGGCCTGAATTCCACGCTCCTGAACGCCAAGGAAGTGCTCGAAGGCGCAGAGCGCGCGTCGGTCCCCGACCTGCGCCCCATGGGCTAGGAGAGCCCCGCCTAGCCAGGGTGATGTGGTGGGGGCACAGTTCCCCATACCCAGGCGAACCATGGCAACCCACCAGCTCATCGAGAAGATTGCGGTCATCAAAGAGACCAACCCGGGGAACCTGATGGCGAGGCACTTTGATGCCGCCTACTTCCTCTCTCTTGATGAGCAGGCACGCCAGAGCTTGGCGGAGATCATTGCCTCCGGCGTCGAGAATCCCGATAGCCAGATGGGTGCCTACGCCATGAACCCGGGGGACTATGATCAGTTCGCGACGATGCTCGACCCGATGATCCGCGATTCGCACGGCATTGCTGCCGGCACTGAGATCTCCCAGCAGCACGATTGGGATACCGGAGGCACAAGCTGTGATCTGGCAGCGATCGACGAACGCCTGAGGGATGTCTCCATGCGGGTCCGGGTGGCGCGCAATGTCGCAACGTTCCCCCTGCCCGGTGCGATGACAAAGAAGCAGCGTGTAGCTTTTGAACGCGTCGCGGCTCGAGCCTTCGCCAAACTGGCCGAAGACCCGGCCTTTGGTGGCACATACCTTTCGATTACCCCCGGCTCACCCAACGAGATTGACGCGGGCGAATACGAGCAGCGCGTCGAAGCTCATCAGATGTTCAAGGACATGAGCGCAGATCCATACTTGAACGCCGCAGGCATCAGTGGTGACTGGCCTCATGGCCGCGGCATGTATGTGTCGCTCAAAGAGGATTTCTTGGTGTGGGTCGGAGAAGAAGATCACCTGCGCATCATGGCCATGCAGCGCGGCGGCAATCTCAGCATCCTGTTCGAACGCCTGCGCTCGGGCCTCGAGACGCTGACCGATCTGCTGCCCCCGTTCGCCACATCCCCCACCTATGGCAACGTCACCTCTTGCCCGACAAACCTCGGCGCAGGCATGCGCGCCAGCCTACACATGAAACTGCCAGGGCTCACTTCAAACGGCACCGACCTGACACGCCTGAAGCAAGCGGCACGAGACCTCGGTCTCGCCGTCCGCGGCGCCGGCGGCGAACACTCCGGAGCGGGCACAGGTGGCCTCGTAGACATCTCCCCAAGTGCAAGGCTGGGCGTAACCGAAGCGCAGATCATGCGAAGGTTGTATGAGGGTGCGGCGGCGCTGTGGGCGATGGAGCAGACCGCCAACCCAAGCCCTCCCTAGGGGCTGATTCGTTCAGCCCTCCGCTGCGGTTGCCGGAGCCCAGGTGCCGTCGATGGCATCGCGCTTGTAGGTGGTGCCGTCGTCTGCGAATGCGAGAAGGTGAAGCCATCCGTTGTCGACGAGCTCGCGAACGTTGTCATGCTTTTCGAGCACTGCGTCGATCTGTTCGAGCGGAGCCTCGATGAAGACATTGAGCCTCAGCGGCTCGTGAACCAATCGATGCCCGTCGTGCACCGACTGCCAGGGAAGCCCGACCCGCAGGTCCCCGCCATTTCCCTCGAGGACGCCGAGTGTGCCGACGACGTTGTGGAGGGTTTTGTTCCCCGAGCTGAACGCGTCGCGGTCGACGGCAGAGGCGTAATATTGAAGGTTGATCCAGCTCGCGACGACCATCGGCGCGGTCATGATCAGCTCGAGCACGCCCCAGTTCGAATCCGAACGCCAGTCGTAGTCATGGAGAAACACCCGCCCATCGAGGTTCACTCCGCGGGTGCGAGCGCGGGGGGCCGCGATGAATGCCGCGTTTCGGGCGAGGCCCCACTCGGGTCGTACCTGCGACCAGTCACGGCTTCGCGCGATGACCCTCGCTTCGATATCTCCGTCTCCCGCATTCAAGAGGACCGACCGCTCGAGACGCGCCTTGGAGGATGCCTCCGCCAACCAGGCATCCAACTGACGAAGGTCCTCTGCGTGCGAGTCGGGGACGAGGCTCCGGTCGAAGATCGTGACATCGTCGGTCGTCGTGTCGTGAAGGGCGCCGACGAACCAGGTGTCCTCCGGGATGTCGATCCCTCGCTCGCGAACCGCGAGCCGGACGTCGGGGTCATTGAGGACCGCAGCGGCAACGCGCGCATTGGCGTCGCCGGGGTTGCCGCCGCACGCCCCACAGTCATAGCCGGAAGCGTGTGGGTTGTTGACCGTGGTGCTTCCGTGACCCGCAAGCATCACCAGCCGCGCGAAATCGGTCGTCAACGACATGCCACGGAGCATGGATTCCGCGGTTGCGATTTGCTCTTCCTTCGTGAGCCCGGTCTTCCGAACGCCGAGCGTGCCAGGCGCAACCGCCGGGGCGAGTCGAGAGACGGTCTTTGGATCGAGGCCGTCGGAGCTCGGGTCCGTGACCGTGCGGGTCGCCCCGGTCGCGTCGCTGACTAGCTTCGCGGCAAACGCCAGACCCGCCGTCTCGACGAAGACGAACGAGGAGACCGCAGAGCTCTTGAAGGACTTCCAGGCGGTCGCCGCACGCCGGCGAAGCAGGCGCAGTCCGAGGATTTCAGTCGTTTCGTCGTCATCGGCGCCCGCGACCGTCTCGCGGACCACGAACTTCGGCGTCAGAAGGACCGGGCACTGCGCAGGCCCGCTTGGCTGTCCGATCGGCACGTACTCGATCGGGAAACCGAAGAAGCCGGCAAAGCCGATCGTGTCCGCCTGTGGCGCGACGCTCTCGAGCGCGCGTCGATAGACCTCCGACCGAACGTCGATGCAGAACGCCGCCTGGACCGCCTTGCGGGCGACCACGGGCGTATTCAGGTTCGACGAGCTCTGCACCGTCTCGATGAGGGTACGCCGGTAGGAAGCGTCAGCGGCGCCCTGAAGGACCGCGTCGACGGCGAGGTCGCGGTCGTGCTCCGGCTCACGGGCCGCCCGCTGCATCTCGCTGGTCGCCTCGTGCCACGCTCTGCGGAACGCATCGTCCTGGTGGATCGCGTGAAGCGCGTAGTCCCACGCCAAGCGGACCGCGAGAACTTCGGTCACCGTGTCGTCCTCGAAGCCGTCGAGCTCCGGAACCCAGCCGAGGTACCGTGCGTAGCCGGCCCATCCCCGGATGCCAAACGATGCATGGTGCAGATATCCGTCCAGTGCTTCGGGAGGCAGGCCGAGCGCCTCGACGATGACTGCGATCGCTTCGGTCGGGTCGGCGGGAAGGGAAGCGATCGCTTCGCGGAAGCCAACGAGGCCCATCACCTCCGCGGTGCGATCGATGGCGGTCGCGGCACGCCACGCAGGATAGAACGCGAGGTGGCGCCAAGGCATTCGCCAGGCTGCCTGGCCCTCATCCCAGTAGGCGGCGCACCACTTCGCAATCTCACCTATGACCAGAGTCTCGGTGTCGAGCTGGAGCGAGCGGTCGAGGATTTCGGTCACGGTCACGAAGGCCTCACCGGCGTAGGTTGGCTCGGTCTCGAGCGTCTCCTTGAGCGAAGCGAGGCTCTTTGGAACAGCGACGAGCTCCGGCGAGGCCTGCAGGGCCTCATGAAGGTCTCGGTCGGTAATCCGACCTTCAGCGAGCAGCCCTAGGTAGTGTTCGCGCGGCATCAGCATGTGCGCGTCCGCCACGCGCTTCATGGTTTGGCAGGCTTCCCCGAACCGCTCTTCGGAGAGCCCGAGGAAGGGATTGACGGCGACGAAGCTCTGGAGAGGCCACAGAGGCGCGACACGCGCGTGAGCTCGCCGCAGCGCCTGGCGCAGCTCCAAGGTCGCAGGGGTGGACGGCAGCGCGAGGGCCGAGCCTCTGGCCTGCGGTCGGGCGTGCTCGACGTCCTCCATGTGAACGATCGTGCGGGCAAGCGGCTGACTCATATGCGGGCTCCCTTCGAGGTGGACGTGTGGCCGATAGGCCACCAGCGGTGAACGAGGCGGTTGGTGACTGCGTTGACGTAGAAGCCGTTGAAGAGATGGACGTAGAATGCCTGCCACCTCGGATCGGCCATTTTGTAGGGCATCGCGTTCTGCAGGACCGTCACGGCGCCGAACAGGACGATCACGAGCCCGACGATTGCGAGATCGAGTGGCCCGCGAAGCGCCTGCTTCTCAGGCAGGCTGCCGGACATCAGAACCTCGGCACCGAGCTGCAGCGCGAAGTAAGCCACGGCGACCCCCACAGCCAACCCCACTCCTCGCAGAATCACGAACGGGCTTGGGCGCTCGTCGATGGCATTCGCAACCAGATGCGTCACACCCATGACCATGATCGCGCCGAGGGCGAATACCCCCGGAGCACGCGTGAGTGAAGCCCCGAAGGCCAAGCTGACCGCCCAGGTCAGCCCAACCGCGCCCGCCAGCCCCACGACGAGACGGGCCGGATGGGGC
>JBATLA010000500.1:0-1820 GCA_049669945.1 Polyangiales bacterium
GTTCTACGAAGCGCTCGCCACCCCGGATCCAGTCATGCTTCAGCACGCGCTGAAGGGGATCGCGTTTTGAGTCTGCTCGAGATCAAGAAGCCGGGGCGGCCCCGCTGCAGACCGACACCGTGCTGCCACCGTTCGTCCCGGCTTCGATGAGCGACTCGCAGGACCATTGCTCCCGGCAATCGGCGGTGTCCATGCAGTCGACGAGGCAGACCCAACCGCGGTCGAGCTCGGCGCAGGATGAGCCCGAAGGGCAGTTGTTGGAGCCGCCGCACGAGAGCGTGCAAATACTGCCCGGAAACGCGTCACCCGACTGGCAGAGCCCCTGGTCGCACTCGGTGTTGCTCATGCAGGGACCGCCGACCAGGGTGCTGTCGTTGCCCGCCGTTCCGGCCGGCCGGCCGTCGTCTCCGCACGCCGATAAAAGGAACAGACCAAGCAACACGGCTCGAGGCGCGAACGAAAACTTCATGGCGGGGAGACCTTAGATCAAGGCCATGGGCAGAACCAGCACCCCAAGCGCCCGCTCTGCAACATTCGTGTCACCTTTGTGCCCGGGGGGCTACAGCCGGTCGCCGAACCAAGCCGCTCGGCCAGCGACCACGCCCTCCGGGTCCCGCGCCTCGCACTTGTGGGCCCCGAGATAGAGCTGCAACACTTCGGCGCGCACGCTCCAGCACTCACCCTTCGACGCGCTCCCCTTGGAACTTCGCGACTGCCCGGCGCAGCCGCTCGGGCACTCTAGTCTTCGCTCGGGTCGTGGGATCGACGCACACGCTGGTGAGGATCGCCTTCGCGAGAGTCTCGCTCGCCTCGTTGCGGATCACGAAGCTGCTGGTGATGCTCGTGTTGCCGATCTTGCTGATCCGGGCCTCGATGTGGATCGTGTCTTCGAACCTCGCGCTGCCGAGATAGTCGCAAGTCGCGCTGGCGTAGAACATGTCCGTGCCGCTCTTCACCAGCTCCTGCCAAGGGATTCCCATTGCACGCATGTACGCGCTGTAGGCCTCGTCGCAGAACTCGAAGTAGTTCCCGAAATACACGTGCCCTTGCACATCCGTATCCCGGAATCGAACCCGCATCGTGTGTATGAACGTCTGAGTCACCGGCAAAACGTACAACGAACTTGACCGAAGACCAGGGCGAAGCACTGTGGCGATGAAGTCGCTGCGCGCGGCTTAGAGGTGGGCCCTGAAATGGCGGGTCAGATGGTCCGCCGCCGAGCCGATGCGGGTCGGCTCGTCGTAGAAGTCGATGTGCCCCTTGGACTCTATCCAGACTTGCTCCTTCAGGCCCCCGAGCGCTGCAAAGAACTTCCTGGCGAGGCCAGGGGCCAGCGCGCTTTCTGAGTGGACGACGATGGTAGGAACCGTGATGTCATAGGCGGAGGACTGCGCATCCCATTGGAGGGTGTGCTCGCGCGACATCAAGGCGAACTCGTTGACGTAACTAGGTCCCCCCCCACGCGCTGTGCCGTAGTACTCGAACGCTTCCGCGAGCGGAATGGCTACTTCACCATCGCCTACCGCGGGAATCACCTGGGCCTCGCCGGTGTCTTCGAATTCTTCGCGGGCGGCGACGGCACGCTCCAGCGTCGGCTCGTAGTCGTCGCCCAGCCACTCCCGTTGCTGCGGAGCATCATGAAAGAAGCCCGCGACGGCGCCCCATGCCTTGACACGGTCGTCTCCCGCCACGGCCGGCGCGAGGTAACCGGCACCCGCACAGATGCCAACCGCGCCAATGCGCCCGGAGTCGACCTCGGGACGGCTCTCCAAAAATCCGAAGGCGCCGCGGAAGTCGTCAACCTTGCGTCCGGGGTGCTC
>JBATLA010000501.1:0-5792 GCA_049669945.1 Polyangiales bacterium
GTTCCGATGGACGACTGCGGCGACGGCGAGCGCCAGGCGGTCGAGGCTTGCGACGATGGAAACCGTCGCGACGGAGACGGCTGTGCGGGGGACTGCATGTTGGTGGAAGAGGGTTTTCGCTGCCCCACCCCGGCAGCGTCCTGTGCAGCACTGGTCTGCGGCGACTCGCGCGTGGATCCCCCGGAGCAGTGCGACGACAACAACGACAGCGACTCCGATGGCTGCAGCGCAAACTGCATGCTCGAAGACGGCTGGCTGTGTTTGCAGCCCGGTGTCGCCTGCAGCGCTGCGGAGTGCGGCGACGGGCTCGTCGCGGGCTTCGAACAATGTGACGACGGCGACATCGACGACAACGACGGCTGCTCGGCAGACTGCCAACTCGAAGACGGATTCAAGTGCGAGACGCCAGGTGCGGACTGCGATCCCACGACGTGCGGGGACGGTCAGCGGGAAGGCACGGAGCAGTGCGACGACGGAAACCTCACACCGTTCGACGGCTGTGACCTTCACTGCAACAATGAGCCCGACTGCTCGGGTGGCACCTGCCAGTCGGTCTGCGGCGATGGCGTGATTCTCCCAGGGACGAACGAGGCCTGCGACGACGGAAACACCACGGACGGCGATGGATGCTCGGCAGGCTGCGAGGTGGAGAACGGCTTCACGTGCACGACCGTCGCGTCGGAGCTTCCGGAGGAGTTTGTGGCTCCCGTGATCTACCGAGACTTCCGAAGCCGTGACAGCGACCCAAGCGTCGAGCAGACGTTCAACCCGGATTTCAACCCGTCCCCGACGGGCACCCACCTCGGCATCACGACCGACTACTTGGACGCGGAGGGGAAGCCCGTCTGGAACGCGAGTGGCGCGGGTGTTGGCGACGGAGGCTATCCGGCCAGCAGCACCTCGTTTGCCGCCTGGTACCGCACGAGCCCGAGCCTCGTCGCAGACGGAAATATCGAGGTCGTCAGCGAGCTAACGCTCACTCGACCCGACGGGACCAACTTCCCGAGTCGCTACCGCTTCTCGAGCAACGAGTTCTTTCCGCTCGACGACGACGGTTGGGAGCTCGAGGCACCGCCGCTCCAGGAGCTGCCTCTGACCAATGGGCACAACTTCGGCTTCACCACGGAGGTGCACTACTTCTTCGTCTACCAAGGCGACGAGGTCTTGTCGTTCAGCGGAGACGACGACCTATGGGTCTTCGTAGACGGCCGCTTGTGCATGGACATCGGCGGCATTCACGGAGCCACCAGCGGTGTCATGAGCTTTGACCCGGGCGTCACGGATGGCAACAGCTTGCGCCAAGCGATCGTGGATGGCTGCATCGCGGACCTCGGACTCCAGGTGGGCAAGGTGTACGAGGTGTCGATCTTTCACGCCGAACGGCACGTCACGCAGTCGAACTTCACGCTCACCCTCGACGGCTTCGTCACCGAACGTTCCGAATGCAGCGACGTTTGCGGCGATGGAATTCGCACCCGCTTCGAGTTCTGCGACGACGGCGCGGCGCAGAACACCGGCGAGTACGGACAGTGCAACGACTCGTGCACGGACCTCGGACCACACTGCGGCGACGGGATCGTCCAAGAAGAGTTCGAAGACTGCGACAACGGCGAGAACCTCGGTGGCATGAACGGCTGTAACTCCGACTGCACCACTGGGCCGTTCTGCGGAGACGGCATTCGTCAGCCCGACCTCGGGGAATCCTGCGACGCAGGCGAGCAAAACGGTCAGTCCGGATCGGGCTGCAGCGAGGACTGCGAAGTCGTAGTCGAGTAGCGCTGGCTACGGAGTCGCCGAGGGCAGGCAGAGGGCCTGCGTGTCCTCTGCCGTTTCGCCCATGTTGCAGCCGGCGATGCTCGGATAGCTGCAAACGCCTTCGGCCGCGGCGGGGTG
Source organism: Polyangiales bacterium (assembly GCA_049669945.1). Lineage (GTDB taxonomy): Bacteria > Myxococcota_A > Polyangia > Polyangiales > Houyiibacteriaceae > SG8-38. Next base: position 1,894 of record JBATLA010000501.1, read on the forward strand.
AGGGTCGCCATCATCGAGTCGGCAGTGATTCGTGCCGGTTCCACGCTGAAAGAACTCGTCGAGCTGGTCGCGTGCCGAGACTCGCGGGCTCACGTCCGTGTGTGGATCGCCGCAAAGCGACATCGGCATGTTGCACAGAGGCTCTCCAGGAAGCCCGAAGTCGTACTCGGCATAGAAGCTCCCACCATCCGTCGAGGTCACGGTGGTGAGCCCCCAGACCTCGCGAACGCCTTGGTCGAGCAGTGGCGCATCGAGCGTGCGCGCCATGATGTGACCCCCGAGCGTCGGCACCTGGTGGTCGGCCACCGCGACGCGCGCGAGCACTTCCTTCGGGTTGGTGTTTGGGAAGTTGTTGGTTCGGATGTGCTGCGTGTAGCCGGTGGGCTCGACCCGATCCCAGAGCATCTGCGCCAAGCCTATGAGGAGCTGATGCTCTCTGAAGTCCTTGTAGTGAAGCTTGATCGCTTCGAGGAAGTCGTTGAAGTCCACACTGCGGAACAAGAGCAGGCTGTACGGCTGCCCCATCACCCCGAGCGCGCCGCGCTCGACGTCCGGACTGAGCGCCATGAAGACGGTCCCCATGATGCCGCCCTGGCTGTTGCCGTAGTAATAGGCTTCTTCGCCCTTGATGTACGGCCCATATGTCTCGTCGGCCGCAAAGCTGGTCTTCATCATTCGCGTCAGGAGCAGGTAGTTCACGAAGCCCTGGTGCAGGCGATCGAACATCGTTTCGAGGCCGGAGAAATCACCGACCGCGAGCAGGAGCGCGACGGTATCGAAGTCGTACGTGCTCATGCCTTGGAGCTCGGTCGCCACAAACGCGTAGTTGTACTCGTTCATGAAGCTCGGATTGTGTTGCGAGCCGCCTCCGTGGATCTGCTCTCGATCGCCGAAGAGCCCATGGCCGTACTGGACGCTCGGCGCGGGGTTGTCCGGGCTCGCGCTCTTCGGGATGTCCAGCTCGAACGGGATGTCTGCCCACGGCGTCTCCTCGTTCACCTTGGGCAGGCCATCTTCACCGAAAAGTAGCGACCCGCCGGGCTCCGGGGTGCTCATGAAAAGAGGCACCTGGTAGGTCCCGCACACGCGAAACGCAATGTAGTCAGACTCCCATTCGTTGCCGCAGTCGCCCAACGTGTACTCGGGGCCGCCCTCCCCCAGGAGCTCAAACGCCTGGTCGCGCATGCTGAGAAGCCAGCGGGTGTTGTTCTGGTCGCTCGCGGTGTTGAAGTCCCAAGCGATCTGGATTTCGTCGCGCGCCCAACCAAGGTCCGCAAGGTGCTCGAAGATGTCGTCGTAGAGCTGGCGTCGTGCGCTGATCGAATCATCGTTGCTCTCGGTGTCGTCACGGAGCGCGGCAAATGCCGAGGAAGGCTCGATCGTCGCACCGCCCGCGTCGTGGAGTCCGCGAAACGCCACGATGTAGCGGGCGTCGTCACGTAGACGCACGACGGGTCGAATCATGAGGGAGCGCTGCTCGGCCGTCGGGGAGCGCACATCAATCTCGGCAAAGTGAGGAACCCGTTCGCCGCTTTCGACGTCCAAGACGATGGTCGGCGACGTATCGGACAGCGACTGCTCGATGTCCTCGGGGCCGCCGAGCTCGCTGCCAGTCGCCCCGGGAAGGAAAGCGAGAATGGGCGTGCCGGCCGAAAAGCCATCGCTCCGGTCCCAAGGGCCCGGGTCGTTCCCGAGCATGAACGCCTCTCCGAACGCGACGCGCCGCCCTGTCACCGTGTCCGCGTCTTCCTCGGTGTAGACGTTCGACGGAAAGGGATAGCCGCAGAACTCCGGCACGAGCGGATCGCAGTCGAGCAGGGGATACGAGATCTCGACGCCGGCATCGGGCACACCGCCGTCGCCCGGACAGAGGCCGGGGTTGGTGTCGCAGTCGTCGACGCTCGACGCGGTGCTGCACGCCGACAGCGAGACGATTGCGAGAAGGATGGAATGGGCGCGGATCATTCTAGGGCTCCACAGAGCGGTTGAGCGCCCAGTCGTAGGGCTGGTAGACGACCTCGAAGTCTTCACTTCGAGCTCGCGCGAGCGAAGCGGCAATCTCCGGCGTTGCGAAGGCCTCGATGAAATCCAACACCGTGGCTGGCTTTCCGAGCCGCCGCGCGTGTTCTTCGAAGTCGGCCCGGTACCACTCAAAGATCGCCGATAGTTGGATCTCTCGGCTCACGTCGTCGATGCGAACGTGTGGCGCCGTAGAGCAGAAATCTCGAGTCACGGCTTCGAGCTGCGCATCGAGCGACGACGGCTCGAACGCGTAGGGGACCAACGCAGGGCACGACTTCGAGGCGCAGTTGATCGCCGCATGAATGCGCGCGTCGCCAAATGGCCGGATGACGCTGTGCTCGAGCTCGTAGAGGTTCGTCCGCTCGCCGTCGAGCGGCAACTGCAAGCCATAGAAGAACCCGAAGCCCTCCCTCGGATCGAGCCAGCCGTGTACGTCGTGCACCGTGTCGATAGGCCAGTTGTCGATCACCGCGAAGAGCACGAGGGCGTTGTAGGCGTTGAGGTAGTACGCAAGTCGCTCGGGTTCGGTCTTGAAGCGCTCGGGAGTCGTCTGGGGACCGGTGACGCCGAGGGTCGCCACGAAGCGACGGAGGTCGGCTTCGTCGGAACGCACGGCATCGTAGTCGACGCCGCGCTCGTCGACCCACCGCGCAAGCGCTCCGTTCCACCAGACGTAGTCGAATCCCTCGGGAGGCAGTGGCAACGGCTCAGCGCCGGCCGCCAACGAACGCAACCCCAACGCCTGCACGGTCACGAGACCGGTGACACCAATCACCAGCGCGATGAGCAACGCAACCGCCCACCAACGCCCGTACCACCGACTCTTCTGGTCCCTCATCGCCGGAGTATGGCACGGGGGCTAGAAGCTCGCGCCGCCGGCTTGCAAAGCGTTCCCGACCGCCCGACTGAACGATAGCAGTCATCGGCAGGGAAAAATGGTACCAAGGAGCCGATGTCCAGCCGAACATGGGCCGCAGCGCTGGTGACTTTCTTGGGCGCGATTGCCTTCGTGTCGGGGGCAAGCGCGCAAACGCTGCCGCAGTTTGATCTGAACCAGTTTCGGCCTTCCGAGCTCACGACCGATGGATTCGCGTTGAGCCATGCCGACGGTCAGGGCCACCTGCGGTTTGGCGTGCAGATCTACATGGACTTCGCGCGCGACCCGATGGAGCTCGGAGTCACCAACGGGCCGATCCCGGATCAGCGTCTCGCGCTCGTTCACTCGCAGCTCACCGGCCACCTCACCTGGAACCTCGGTTTGTGGGAGCGCCTCGTCATCTTCATGGACCTACCGTACACGTTCATTCTCCGCGACGACTTGTCGGATGAAGGCACCGCCTTTGTCGAGTCGATCGGCCAGGGCGGTTTGATCCCAGCAGGAAGAGGCCTCGGCGACTTGTATGTCGGCGCCCGCGGTGTGCTCTACGGGACGCGCGAGAACATCTTTCAACTGGCCGCGCAGGCCACCCTCACCGCGAACACGGCGTCCGCCTCGAAACCCGATCAAAACTATCTCGGCGAGCCGAACAAGAGCCCCAACATCGGCGGATGGTTCGAAGCGCTCGGCACCTTCAATGCGGGCGACTACGTTCGGATTCCGCTCAACGTCGGCTACAAGACGAGCTTCAACCAGAACATCCCGTCACTCGAGGTCGGCAACCAACTCACGTTTGGCGCGGGCGTCCAAGTCCTCCTCGGACAGGACCGCTTCATGCTCACCGTGGAGACCTTCGGCCGAACCGCTGCCGCCACGAGCTCTGGATTCGGGGGCAAACAGGAGACGCCCGTCGAGCTTCTCGGTGGCTTCAAGTATCTCAATCAGAAGGGCTTCGCGCTCGGCTTCGCCGGCACCGGAGGCGTGACTTCGGGCTACGGCA
>JBATLA010000502.1:0-6055 GCA_049669945.1 Polyangiales bacterium
GGGAGTGGATCGACCCGTGGAGCGGCGCCATCCTCGGTGTCGTCGACGTGCAGGCCGGGGGGCCGGACGGAACCCCGGAGCTCGCGGTGCCGTCCTTCAGCCGGGACGTGGCCCTGCGTCTCGATCACGCCCCCGTTCGGACCGAGCCCAAGAACGCAGATTGAATGCCCTATCCGCACCCGGAGCGAGACAAAGCCGGGTAGACGCGTGGAATCTGGTGCCGCCAGGGTGCCGTCTGCCTCTTAGCCTATCGGGATAACGTCCCCGTCGGAGGTCTCGACGCCCCCGATCCAGTTCCTCACTCTCGGGCCAAGGCTTCGCCCGAACCTTGCTGGACCGTGATATCAATTTGAAACACGCTGTCGAGCTCGATTCTCTCCTTGCGCCCGTCCCGCTCGACCGAAAGAACCTCGGTGGCCCGACCTTCGATCCGTCCACTCGATTCGAGCGCATCGAAGTCGACCACGAGGTCACCCTGAGCGTTCACCGAAAGCGACTCCAGCTGGAGCTTCATGCCCTCTTCCTGGAAGCTTACGGTTTGCCTTGGGGCGCTTTCCGCGATCTCGACGCGGAGCTTCAGCCCGTCCCGGACCGTTTCCGTGATGGTGTACCGGTCCACTTGCTCGATCTCGAAACCAAACATCTCGATACGTTTCCGCGTTTCCCAACGGCCGCCGGTCCCGATTGGCTCGATGGGGAAGACCACACGCGCGAGAGAGGAGCGAACCTGCAGGATGGTCATCAGGAGCCGGATCGGCAGGTCTGGATTCTTCGCGGCCTGGTTGAGCTCGCTCCGTTGGACGACCCCGCGATCGTCGATCTCGATCCATCCCCCGACATCCTGCAGAAGCTCGGCGCTCTTCGCAAAATTGTGCTCGACCTCGACCTCGCTTTCTTGAGGAATGACGGCCGTGGCGTCGACGATCCTGATGTTGACGCGCGTGTTTCCGTTTCCGAGCTTCACCGCTGGACCGGAGGAAATGACGACCCGAAGGCCCGGCGCCTTCGTCAACGCCTCTCCCTCGCCCGTAATCGTCGTCTGCGCCGGGATCGAAAGCACCATGGTCGAGGTCGTCGTCGCGCCTTCCGCGATCGTGTAGCGAAGTGGGACCATCGGCCGCGATCCTTGCTCGAGGACCAACTCGGGCTTTCGATTCGCGTCACTGGCGGTGTTCGTCTTGCATCCGTGTAGGACGAGTACCCCGCAAGTCACCATCAGCGCGTGAAGCAATGTTCGCTTGGTCATGACGCACCATATCGCGCAAACGACTTGAACGCACAAGAGTGCGCCGCGAAACGGCCTCCAAGGGCTGCCCCCGGATAGCATTTTACGTCTGCTTGGCGCGGCTCGGTACCGCCGCCTCCAACACCCGCGTTGCCCCCACTTCCTGCTGAACCTCCGGTTCCCGCAGAGCTCTGTTAGGCCCATCAGGATCATGGTAAACGCCGAATTGCGAGCTACAAACTGCTATGTCGCGTTGCAAACCTCGCGGAGAGGGCATTTGTTCTTGCTGGGCTCGGCACCGCCCAAGGCTTCATCATCCTCGACTACATCGACCGCGCGATCGAGGGTTCATTGTGTCTCCACAAGTGGGTTCGGGACGGGAAGCTCTCCCAAGAGATCGACATGCAAGATGGCCTCGCAAACATCCCCGCGAATCTTCAATAGCGCCAATCTGGGTAAACAGATTCTGAAGGTGGCGAAGCCGTCGCTACCGGTGCGTACCAGCACCATGGAGCAAGCTGCGTTCCAGATGCTCAGCGCATGCTCTAGCTGGCGGAAATAGGGAGCCCCTTCACGGGCTCTCTACAAAGCTCGAGAGCCGCTGGAACCCGCGCTCACCGGCTCAGAGAGCCTCGTCGATCTAGAGGTTTGCTCGCATCCAACTCAGCTCGACCGCGGGGATCAACATCTCAACGTCGGTGCCGGACTGCGCACTGAGCTCGGCCAAGAAGGCCTCCAGCTTGTCGGATTGTGTCGTCGGAACATCGGCGGGATCCAGCGCCGAGAAGGCTCGGTAGGTCTGCTGAAAAGTGCCCCAACCGAGCTGCTCGGCCAAGAGAATGAAGCGAAACGTCATGGCATTCCAGTTGTAGGAGTTGGTGGCGACGGCCTCTTGATGAATCTCCTCATAGGGGTCGCGCAGGGCGATGCCCTCGTACAACGTCCCAGCGAAACGCACTCGTCCGTTGAGGGTCGTGACGACATAGTAGAGTTTGAAGTTTGCAGAGAACTCGGCCTGGAAGACCCACCGATAGTCTAAGTCGAAGCCGTGTGAGATTTCGTGCAGGATCCCAAAAGACCAATCGTCATCGCTGTGCACCCTGCCGATCTCGGTCCCGATGTACTCTTCCATCCAGCGGATCGGATTTCCGGCCACCGCCCATCCACCGGGATATTGGCGCACTGACAGCACGCGTTGCAGCTGACCATCGTACGGGACGTCACCCACTAGATCGTTGTAGGCCTCGTAGGAGGCGTCGAGGTGCTGTAGCCAACGGTCTAGCGTCTCGGGCGTAGCCCTATCCAGGTCGGTTCGTTCGAGGTTGAACGAGAGGTGCTTGCTCGACAGCGGAGGTGCAAAGTCGTCGGCGGTGAGCCTAAGGTCGTCGTACCAGGCTGTGCCCGAGACGGTGCTGGCCCAGAACCCGAGCCTTATAGCGATGCTGGGGTCAATTGGACCGGCGGCGCCCGGGACCAGGCCTTGGGCGTCGGTTTCGAAGGTGACCCAGAGTTGCTGCCAGCCAAAGGTTCCCGTTGAACCGGCGTTGTAGCTTTTGATCCAGGTATTGAGTACGCCCAGGTTCGCGCCAGCTCCACCATCAGTGATGTTCTCGCCGCTGATCCAGCCCGAGAGATTGTAGGGCGTGTTGGGCGTCAGCTGCACCGGTTGGTACCACCAGGCATCGTTAGGAGTTGACGAATCAGTGGTGATGCGAACCGCGCCGCTCCCGCCTCGTCCTGTGTTGGGTTCCCAGGCAAAGTCGCTGTCGGGCCTCCACTCGCCGGTACTCCAACCCACCGGCAAACCTTCCAATGCCTCTTCGAAGTCGGCGTTTTTCAACGCTGGTGGAGCGAAGCTCACCGCCGCGGACGCGATAGCCGACGCATCATGCGTGTCGAACACTGTCAGCAAGACATCGTAGTCACCAGCCTGATCGAATCGGTGGCTCCAGTCGGGTGTCGTCGTTACGACCGGGTCGCCACCGTCGAGGATCTTCCACGAGTACCGAAGGCTGTCCCCGTCTGGATCGGTGGATCCAGACGCGTCGAAGTCGACCGTGCGGGGCACCTCGCCCAGCAACGGGTAGGCTGTAAGCTTCGCTGTGGGAGGCCGGTTGATGGGGCCGGCGGGTGTGCAGACACCCTGAAGGCATTCCCCCGTCTCGCCGTCGATCTCACAGGACGCGCCGTCGACCTTGTTCGGATTCGAGCAGGAGCCGTCCATTGGGTTGCACACATCATCGGTGCAGTCGTTGCCATCGCGACAGTCGATGTCGCGACACAGCTCGGCGTCCAGGCAGACCCCGGACTCGCACACACCGAGAAAGCCGTTGAAGGCGCACTGGGCCCCATCGGGTAGGTCGATATTCGAGCATGTGCCGTCCGCTTGGTTGCAGAGGTCCTCGGTGCAATCGATTTGGTCATCGCAATCGACGCCTTCACAGAGCCCCACGCACACGCCTGAAAGGCACTCCCCAGGGTACTGACCGAAGTCGCACGCAGTCCCCTCCTGGACGGCTTGGCTCGAGCAAAGGCCATCAGCTGCGTTACACACGTCCTCGGTGCAGTCGTTTTGGTCATCGCAATCGACGTTGTCGCAGAGGTCGACCTCACCACACTGCATCATCAGCGCCAGCGCGAGCAGCACCAGGAACCTAAGCAAATAACGCATCACAAAGCTCCAAACTTGTGGCGCAATGCGCCCCGGACGCTTGAAGTTTGCATCAACCGTGCCAGGTGCAGCGCCCGGGTTCACCGGCAATTGGGGGTGTTGGGGCGCAGCTCTTGCGTTTCGGGTGTTGGGGCGCAGCGGGTGCGTGGCTACGGCTTCCTTCACTGATTGAGATAAACTACCGTAGTCGCGGGTTCCAGCACGACGAGCAGCCGACCGGCGGCCTCATGTGCGACCCTGGCTGCCTCAATGTCACCGGCTTGGCCTCGGCTGCTGCACGTCGGGCAGTCTTGCCCGCATCGAGCCCCGTGGCTTGACTACCGCACCGCTCCTTTGGGCGGGGGGAGCGCCGGCTGGCCTCCTCACCGAACAAGTGGTTTTCTAGCGAAGAAAATAGCCTAAGCAATGAGGTAAAACGATGCTCTCTCACAGTGCAGACACACTAAAACGTCTATCAGCAATGTCATCGACGGCTTGCCTTTTCCTGGCATTTGCCTCGCCAGCGCAAGGCGAGACACTCGACACCCGAATGGGAAAGCTCGAGTTTGAGGCCGGCTATCCTACGCAGGAAACGGTCGACAAGCTCTACGATGAGCTGGATTTCCAGCGAGCCGTTCAGGCCTACCTCTGGGCACTGCCTATGGCGTCTTACGGGGCAATGGCGGATGCGCACAAGGAGTTGGGTGCCGACAGCCATACCGTGATCGTCGCCGATAAACTGGCCGAGCCACGGCAACTAGCCCTGACCGCGAACCAGGACACGGTCTACATGTCCGGTGTGCTTGACCTGCGTGAAGGGCCGATGGTGATGGAGCTTCCTGCTGGCCTGCTGGGCACGCTCAACAACGTCTGGCAGCAACCGCTGGCCGACCTCGGCGGTCCTTTTTCGCCAGAGCAGAACCGCGGGGGAAAGTTCCTGATACTGCCGCCCGGATATTGCGGCCCTCTGCCGCAGACTCACCACCACATCGTGCGCTCCGACACCAACATCGTGGTTTTCTACCTACGGGCCATTCCAAGAACCCGCGACGACATTCCGCAGCTGGTCGAACTGATTGAGACCTATCGCCAGTACAAGCTTGAGGACGCGGCCAACCCGCCGGAAACCAAGTTTGTATCGCTGGCAGGCAAGGACGCCGACCTTCTGACCAATGAGGGTTTCGCCTACTTCGAGACTCTGGCCCGCTACATCAACGAGAACCCGCCACGCTCACAGGACATGGCGATGCTCGGCATGCTGCAGTCCCTAGGGATCGCACACGGACAACCTTTCGAGCCGGATGACCGCATGAAGGCCATACTCACCCAGGGAGCCATGGTCGGAAGAGCCATGGCAAAAACCCTTGCCTATGTACCGAGAGTGCCCGCAGACATCGTCTATGCGTATCCTGGAGCACGCCATTGGAAGAAGATTTTCTTCGCGGACCCGACCTTTCATGAACCGGAATTCATGGCCATCGATCTGCGCAGCAAGTACGCCTTCGAGGCGATCGGCACGGCGAAATCCATGGTCGTGTCCGTACCCGGCCAGGGCTCCCAGTACATCGGTGCCTATCAGGATGCGGACGGTGCTTGGCTGACAGGGGACAACAGTTACCGGATTCATCTGCCCAAGGACGTGCCAGCCAACATGTTCTGGTCGCTGACCGTCTACGACAGCGATACCCGTTCGATGATCCAGAACAAACACGGTCGACCGCTGGTCGGTTCGGTGCATGCTGCTGTTGCTAACGAAGACGGCTCCTTTGATCTTTACTTCGGCCCTAACCAGCCAGCGGATGCACCGGAAAACAACTGGGTGCAGACAACGCCAGGCAAGGGGTGGTTTGTCTATCTGCGCCTGTACGGACCGGAATTGTCCTACTTCGAGAAAACCTGGATTCCTGGTGATGCAGAAAAAATGGAGTAAACCATCTCAAGACAAGTCAGAAACTGGAAAGCGCCTTCCACGAAGAGCTCGCCATCGACGACGCCCTCTCCGCGAAGCGCCTGAGTTCCCGCGCCCCAGCAACCCAAGCGACCTCTACAAAGCCGAACCCCGAGACATCGTCGACGCCGACACCCTCCTTCTAGACATCGACCTCGGCTTCGAAGTCATCCACCGCCAGCGCATCCGCCTCGCCCGCATCGACGCCCCCGCCCGCGACACACCACAAGGC
>JBATLA010000503.1:0-3247 GCA_049669945.1 Polyangiales bacterium
CGGTAGACCAACCGCGGAGAGCTCGTCACAGATGAGGCCGAGGTCTTGCCAGAGCCCGGCTGGCAGCATGTACCGGTCGTGCAGCAGCGACCCGTGGCGCACCAGCGGTCCCTTCGCCGGCTCGACCGCCAGCATCGCCACGACCGCGCGCGCGAACAGCGCCGACAGCGACTGCAACGCGACGTCCGCCATCGTCTCGAACGCGCGAAGCTCGATCAATCCCTGAAGCCCTGCGGGCGAATCGTAGTTCCACAGCTTGTCGATGCTGATCTCGGCGAGGTGCGTATTGCCGGCGCTGTCGGTGAGCAGGTTGCGAAAGAGGCGATCCAAGAAGCCTCGATCAGCGGAACCGTTTGCCGCATCCACGCCGAGACAAGCCGTTTCGACCTCATAGAGCTTCGCCATCAGAGTCTCGTCTGCACGCGGCGCTTGCGAGCCCGGCCCCACGTACTGGCCCGAGAAAAAATACGACAGCGCCGGATGGCGCTGCCAATACCGAAGGACGCTGGCCAGAAGCGAGGGATGCTCGAAGAACGGATTTTCTTCCACGCTCGGCCCCCCGAACAGCACATGCGCGCCACCGCCGGTTCCCTGAATCTGGCCGTTCAGGTGGCGGCGAGTCGTCCGGAGCCCCTCGGCCTCTGCTGCCTTGGTGATGCTGGCGAGCACCTGGTCGTAGTCGCGCCAGGTCTCGCTCGGCGGCAGATTGACCTCGAGGACGCCCGGATCCGCGGCCAAGCCGAGCGAGGTCACGCCAGGCACTTGACTAGGCCGATATCCGCAGAGCACCAAGTGAGACGTCCCCCGTTTCACTGCGACCCGTTCGATGACGCGGACGAGGGCGGCGAACGCATCAGGCTCGAGCGGTGGAATGAAGAGGTGAAGCCCGCCGTCGGTGGCCTCCAAGGTCAACGCCCTGCGAAGGTGCCGCTCGTCGAGGTCACCGAGCGGGAGCCGCAGACCGATCGGGCTCTGTCCAGGAGCGAGGACTACGGGTTCGTCGCGTGAGTACGGCCATTCGTCGGACACCCAATCGTCGTCCACGCGATCGAGCGGCAGTACCCATCCGCACGGAGCGTCCGCTGCGCCCCCTTCCTCGATGCACGGGAGCACGTATGGCTTGACGCCGAGCTCGGTCGCCAGCGCAGCGATCAGCTTGCGCGCATCTCGATCGGTCGCGGCCCCGGTTCCGCCCTCGAGGGCGAACATCTTCGGGTGACGCCACATGGGCACGCCGTCGTCGCGGTGCATCGTGAGCACCACCCAGCGCGGCAGCGGCTCGCCAGGATACTGTTTCCCGAAGACCTGCATGACCAGCCCGCCCGGGTAGAGCTCGCGCAGAAGTCGTGCCGTGAGCCGCCGCGCGTACCCGAGCTTTTCGGGCCCCATTGCTTCGTGATTCCATTCGGGCCCGTCGGGGTCGGCTGGAATGAACGTCGGCTCCCCGCCCATCGTCAGGACGAGACCTCGCCCGCGCAACTTCCGTTCGACGGCCAGGGCGAGCTCATCGACGGCAGTGCTCACGGATTGACCTCGGCGATCGACAGCGCCACACGCATCTCGGAGGCGATGCTGCCTGCATGGAAGTATCGCCCCTGAATCGGGTTCACCCAGTCCGGTCGGGTCGCGACCGCCGCGGGCAAGAAGTGGTGGTCGGTCAGAAGACCGTTCGTCGGGTCAAACCCGCGCCACCCGGCGCCGGGCAAATACACTTCGGCCCAGGCGTGCATCGAGCCGGCCGCGACGTTGAACGTGCCTATTGCACCCGGCTGCGAAGCCTCGTAGAGATAGCCGCTCACGAATCGCGCGGCGAGACCGAGTTGGCGGCTCGTCGCCACGAAAAGCTCGGCCATGTCACGGCAGGATCCGCGCCCACGCTGAAGCGTCTCGTTCGCCGTCTGCGTGCCTTCTTCGTCTCGGCGCTCGTACGCTATGCTCCGGTGAACCGCTAGATTGAGATCCGTGAGAAACGAGATCGTCTCGCGCGCCTTGCTCGGATCGCCGAGCGCCTCGCGGGCCCACTCCAATACGCGCCACCGCTGCGCCTCCTCCGGTTCGAGGTACGGCCGAAGGGCGCTCGTCTCTCGGGCGTCATAACTGAATGGGAACTCGCTGGCACGGTTCTCCAGGATGAAGTCGAATGGGTTCTCTTCGGCAACATCGAACGCCATGCGACAGTGAAACGACAGAACCGACGACTGCGCCGCGCCGAAGCTCACGACGGCAACCACGTTGTTGAAGCAATCGCGCACCCATCGGACTTTCCCTTCGGGCGTGCAGGTCAGCTCGAACGACTCGACGTGAATCGTTTGGCTCTCGCGCGGGCGCAGATAGAGCGAGTGCTCGCCAAAGCCTACGGCGTCGGCGTACCTGTACTCCGTCAAGTGGTCGACCGCGATCCTCATCTGATCTTGGGTTAGCAGGTTTCACCCCCCTTTGGGATTTCGAGCAGGTTTCCGAGTGGTGTCCCTATCGCAACTTCGGCAACAACCAAGCCGACCATGCTGCAGTGAGGACCCGAGCGCGATATTGTCCCGGCATCGTGAAGAATGTGATTCGCTTCCCTGCTCAACTTCGCGCGGCGCATGCGGACACCATCGACGGCCGCCAGTACCGCACGATCCACGGTTACCGCCGCGCGTTCATCAAGGCGGGCAGCGGCCCAGCGATCCTTCTCATCCACGGAATCGGAGACAGCGCCGACAGTTGGCTCGATGTCATTCCCGACCTGGCCCGGGATCACACCGTCATCGCGCCAGACCTGCTCGGACACGGCCAATCGGACAAGCCCCGGGCCGACTACTCGATCGCTGCCTATGCCAATGCGATGCGCGATCTATTGGCCGTGCTCGACGTCGAGCGTGTGACGGTCGTCGGCCATTCTCTCGGCGGCGGCGTCGCCATGCAGTTCGCCTACCAGTTCCCGGAGCGATGCGAGCGCATCTGTTTGATCAGCACCGGCGGAGTCGCGCGCGAGGTGACGCCGCTCCTTCGCCTTGCCTCGGCGCCCAACGCGGACCTCGTACTCCCGCTGATAGGCTCGCCGGGCGCTCGCCTGCTCGGGAAGCTCACCTTCAGCGTGCTCCAGGCGCTCAAGACGAACCTCGGCCACGACGCCAACCACTTGATGCGCGTCTTCGATGCCCTCCCCGATGCGCCGGCCCGTCTCGCGTTCGTCCGCACACTGCGGGCCGCGGTCGATTGGAAAGGCCAGGCGATCACGATGCTCGACCGATGCTACCTGACC
>JBATLA010000504.1:0-4415 GCA_049669945.1 Polyangiales bacterium
CCTGACGACCGAGGCCGCGGCCAGAGCCGGTGGAGTCGGCCTTCGTAGAGATCCAAGCGTCGTCGAAGACATTCGGCAGAAGTTCAAGGCGTTCGGGCGCGTGATGCCGGAATCGAACGCCAAGCAAGGCGATTTCCCTGAGGGCGCGGACGTATTGCCGAACGCGATGGGCACGGCACCCGGCTTCGCGATGACGCTCGGCGTGGCGCGTCTGTTCTTCGTGCCGGGCGTGCCTCGCGAGATGAAGCACATCTTCGCAGGGTCAATCCTCCCAGCCATCGCGCCGCTGGCCGAACGTCGGACGCACCAGGTGCACATTCGCACGTTTGGCATGACCGAATCAGGGGTCGCGCAAGCCCTGCGTCACCTCGAAGAGGAGCACGAAGGCCTCACGCTCGGCTATCGCGCGCACTTCCCCGAAATCGAGGTGAAGGTCCACGTGCGCGCCGAAACCGCTGGCGACGCGGCAGAGCGTGCGGAGGCGATCTCCGCAGAGGCGCGCGCGATTCTCGGCGATGCGGTGTTTGGCGCAAGAGAGGATTCCTTTGCCGAGGTGGTCGGCGCCGCCCTTCGAGACAAAGGGAAGACCTTGGCCGTGGCCGAGTCGTGCACCGGCGGGCAGGTCGGCGAGATGCTCACGCGCGTTCCCGGCGCGTCCGACTATCTCCTTCTCGACGCCGTCGTCTATTCGAACAGCGCCAAGGAGGCCGTCCTCGGCGTGAGCCCCGATCTGCTTCGCGCACACGGGGCGGTCAGCTCGGAGGTCGCCGCGTCCATGGCGGAAGGCGCCCTCCGTGTTGCGAGGGCCGACATTGCCGTGTCGATCACCGGAATCGCAGGCCCGGGTGGGGGCACCGAGGACAAGCCGGTCGGTACCGTTTGGTTCGGGCTAGCGCGCAGAGACCAGCCGACGATCACCAAGCACCGCAAGCTGCCTTGGGGCCGGGACCGCGTACAGACGCTGTCGGCCTACGTCGCCCTCGAGCTCGTGCGCCGCGCCGCGCTCGGCCGTGACTTCGACCTCGGCGACCGCTGAGGCGCGCGCGCGTCTCCCGGAGGCACCATCATACCGAAGGCCTTCCACTTGAAGCGTCGCATGAGCTTGTCGGAGTACTTCTTGAACACCGTCTTCTTCACGTAGGTCGCGTGGCGCGCCGAGTCGACGTACTCGATTCCGCCCGAGAGGTTGGGCCGCTCGCTCTTCTTCAGCGCGTGGAACTTGGCGGCCTGCCCGGGCCGCTGCTGCTGGTCGACAATGAAGTTGCACATCATGTCTGCCTGAAGCGTGAAGAAGTCGTACGCGCCTCCATCGGTTTGGTGAAGGCCGAGGCAGCAGACGTTGTCGTAGTCGCGGTGGAGCGAGCTCAGGTAGAGATCGGGGTACTTGCTGATCCACTCGAAGTGACTTCGGTCCATGTATGGGTAGGTCACCTTGTACCCCGTCGCGAACACGATGAGGTCGATCTCCTCGCTGCTTCCATCCTTGAACACGACGCGCTTTCCCTCGAAGCGCTCGATGTCCGGCTTGTAGGCCAGGTCGCCATGGCCGAGGTAGTGCAATAGCTGGGTGTTCATGATCGGATGGCTCGCCATCACCGGATGGTCCGGCTTCGGCAGGCCGTACTGCGTGAGGTCGCCGACCGTCATACGCAGCAAGATCTGGAATACGCGTCGCTCGATGAAGCGAGGGAGCGAAACCTTGCTGGCGAAGAGGTCGGTGGGCATTCCAAAGAAGTACTTCGGAATGAAATGGTAGCCGCGGCGGAGGCTGATGATCGCCTCGTCGGCGTACAGCGCCGCGTCGCAGGCGATGTCGCATCCGGAGTTGCCGCCTCCAACCACGAGCACGCGCTTTCCGCTGAACTTCTCGGGCTTGTCGTAGCGCACCGAGTGCATCGTCTCGCCGGTGAACTCGCCGGGGTAGTCGGGGATGCTCGGGTCCCAGGTGTTGCCGCTGCAGAGGAAGAGCCCGCGGTAGCGCCTGGTCTCGCCGTTGCCCAGGGTGACGAGCCAACGCTCGCCATCCTCTTCGGGCTCGACACGCTCTATCGGCGTCTCGAACGTGATCTTGGGGTAGAGGTCGTAGGCGTGCGCGAAGTCACGGAGGTAGGCAAGGATCTGCCGATGGTTCGGATAGTCCGGATAGTCGTCCGGCATGTCGAATCCGGGAAGATTCGACACAGTCTTCGAGGAGATGAAGTGCGCGGTCTCGTACATCGGAGACCAGTCGTTCTTGATGTCCCAAATGCCGCCGACGTCGTCGTTCTTGTCGAACTGCTCATAAGCGATGCCCGCGTGCTTGAGAGAGCGGGCGGCGAGAAGACCGGCGGGGCCGGCGCCAATGACGCAGTAGTGGTCGGAGCGATCGAGAATGGAGCCGTTGCTGGTCATGAGGGGGACTGTAGGGAGGCTCCGGCTCCTCGGCTTGAATGAATCGGCTACGAACTCGCTGCGCTTCGCTCGGACTTGGCGGCGCCCGTGGCGCCGGGCTTTGCCCTTCGGACTCGCGGGTCAGCGGGCGACGAATACCGTGTCCACCGGGGTGAAGGCTGTGGGGGGGAGGCCGAACATTTGGCGGCAGGTGCGGGTGAAGTGCGCGGCGTCCGAGAAGCCGGCTTCTTGGGCGGACTCGGCCATGCTTGCGCCTTCGAGGGCGTGGAGCAGGGCGGCGCGGAGGCGCATCCACAACACGTAGCGGCTGATCGGCAGCCCGGTCTGTTCCTTGAACATGTGCCGCAACCGGCTCGGCGAGATCCCGATCTCGTCCGCCAAAGCCTCGAGGCTCGGCGGCTCGGCGAGCTGCGCGTCGACGCGCTCCATCGCCCTGCGGACGCGCCAGTGCACACTCGGTCTCGGCGCCTCTTCCGTGAATGATGCGATCAGCGCGCCGCACGCGGCCTCTGCGTCGGGCAAGCCAGACGCGGACGATTCCAGGAGGTTCCGAAACCCGCCCCGGAGATCCTCCATGACGGCAGCAGGAAGCGCACGGATGTCATCCTGCTCGAGCCAGCGTTGTAGCGACGCCGCGACGTCGGACTGGGGGTCGAAATAGAGGACGGCGACCTTGGGCCCGGGGATCGTGAGCCGATGCGCGGCGCCTGCGCGGACCATGGTCCCCGGCACCCCTCGGAGGTCCGGTCCCTTGGGCGCGCTCATGTCGATCCCGAGCTCGTCGAGCGCGATGCAGAGCTCTAGCGCGTGGTGGGAGTGAAGCGAGGTTTGCGAGCGGTCGCCCACGAACAGGGCGCGGTCCGTCCAGACGAAGACGGCGCTTTGTCGCCTGAGCTGCATGAGTCCTTTATCGCACGGGCCTGGTCGGGGTAGGGTACGGCCTTATGCAGTGGGCGGGGGCTTCATCGGGCGCTTCGCCGATCGCAAACTTGACTAGTGTAATGAAGCCGACTAGACGGGTGTTCAGGTAATTGACCGTAAAGGAATCCGCGCCATGGCCGACTCGAATCGCGAAAAAGCCCTCAACCTAGCTCTCGGAACCATTGAAAAAGCCTACGGAAAAGGCTCGATCATGCGTCTGGGCGATACCGACGCCAAAATCAGGGTGCCGGTGATTCCGAGCGGGGCGATTTCCATCGACCTCGCCCTCGGCATCGGGGGTTATCCGAGAGGTCGTATCGTGGAGATCTACGGCCCGGAATCGAGCGGCAAGACGACCCTGACGCTTCATGCGATCGCCGAGTGCCAGAAGAAAGGCGGCATCGCAGCCTTCATCGACGCCGAGCACGCCCTCGACCCGAACTACGCCCGCAAGCTTGGCGTCAACGTCGACGAGCTCCTGGTCAGCCAGCCCGACCACGGTGAGCAGGCCCTCGAGATCGCCGACACCTTGGTTCGTTCCGGCGCCGTGGACATCATCGTCATCGACTCGGTGGCGGCTCTGGTCCCCCGGGCGGAGATCGAAGGCGAGATGGGCGACAGCCACGTCGGCCTCCAGGCCCGCTTGATGAGTCAGGCCCTCCGTAAGCTCACCGGCAACCTTCAAAAGAGCAACACCTCTCTCTTCTTCATCAACCAGATCCGCATGAAGATCGGCGTCATGTTCGGCAGCCCGGAGACCACCAGCGGTGGTAACGCGCTGAAGTTCTATGCGTCGCAGCGCATCGACATCCGTCGTATCGGCACGATCAAAGTCGGCGACGCTGCGGTCGGCAATCGTTGCCGGGTCAAGGTCGTGAAGAACAAGCTCGCGCCCCCGTTTCGGCTCTGCGAGTTCGATATCCTCTTCGGACAGGGCATCAGTCGCACCGGCGACGTGCTCGACCTCGGTGTCGAGGCCGGCATCATCAACAAGTCCGGCGCATGGTACAGCTACGGCGAAGAGCGTGTCGGCCAGGGGCGCGACAACGCCCGCAACTTCCTCGAGGAGCACCCGGACATTCTCGAGGCAGTCGAGCGTAGGC
>JBATLA010000505.1:0-5315 GCA_049669945.1 Polyangiales bacterium
GATAGATCGATCTCCCGGCTCGTGCCGAACGCCGCCTCGCGCAACGAGAGGCTCACGTCGGTGCGAACATCTGCGCCGCGCGTTGGCGCGTTTGGGTCGTGACGCCGCCTGCCGAAACCGCCGAAGCCAAATCCACCACCGCCGCCAAAGAGATCGCCAAAGATGTCTTGGAACTGGCTGAAGATGTCACCGACGTCACCGAACCCGGGACCACCCGCGCCGCCGAGGCCCGCGTGCCCGAAGCGATCGTATGTCTGCCGCTTCTGCGGATCGCTCAGAATCGAATATGCCTCAGCGCAGATCTTGAACTTCTCCTCCGCCTCCGGATTGTCCGGGTTGCGGTCGGGGTGAAACTCGAGGGCCTTCGTTCGATAGGCCTTCTTCAGCTCCACGGTCGTGACTTCGCGGGTGACTTCGAGAACTTCGTAGTAGTCAGGCTTCGACATTCGCGTCCATCGGTTGAGCGGCGCGGCCAAGATAAGGACGCTTGGCGGCGGGTCAAGACGCCTTGGAACGGGTCAGCACGTCCTGCACCAGGGTCTCGGGCAGCCGCCCGGTTCGCTGGAAACCGCGCATGTGGACAATGGGCTCCCCGCCGAGGTCGGCCGCGCTTCGCCCGCGGATTTGCTGGACATACTTCCGTGGCTCGAAGGGAACGAGGTTCGAGACAGGCTCGATATCGACTCGCTCGAGCAGCCCGATGAGCGCCCGAAGCGAGTTCATCTTCATGTAGGGGCAGGTCGCGCAGCCGCCGGCCGTCGAGCAGCCCTCCCCCCCCGCAACGCCGGGCAAGACGCCAAGCCCGCTCTCGGGAGCCTGTGCGATGGCGTCGCTCGCCACGGGAAAGATGATCTCCGCGCTGATCTCAGGCCCGCCTTCCGATGCGTAGTCGCGGAGCTGCGCCTGGACCTGGCGGACGATGGGGGTGATCATGCCGGCTTCAGTGCCGAGGATGAACCGTAGATTCGCGCGCTCACCACGCGCGATTGCTTCGTCGACCTTCCCGAGCACGAACGCCAGGATGTTCGAGGTGGAGCCGACCACGCCGTTGCCCTCTCGCTGCGCCCGAAGGGCAAGCTCGAACATCTCGCCCGGCACCTCCAAGTGCGCCGTCACGAACACGTCGTCGTAGTGAGCGCGGACCAAGTCGACCACCTGTGCGCCGAACATGTGGTGCACGATGCATGTGCCCTGCTCGAAGTAGTGAAATCGGGGTAGCAACGCGCGAATCGACGCCTGGTCGTGCGCGGGGTGAAGCTGACGGATCTGCTCGTCCGGCATCTCGGCGAGGCTCTCGAACATGCGCGCGAGGTTGTCGCCCATGTACGTGTCGGGGCCGAACCAGATGTGCACGTCGGGCACCTGTGCGACCGCTTGCAGAACGGTCTGCACCACGTTCGAGGATGTGCACGTGATCGTCGGGACGAGCGCATGCGCCTTGGCTTTGGTCACCAAGCTGGTGTTGATGTAGACGACGTGCAGCGAACGCGGTGTCTCAGCGGCCCTCGTGAGATAGGCCCCGTACGCCGCCGCCTCCGCAGACTCGGCGAGCGAGCAGCCGATCGGATCGGCCGTCACTCGGTACACCGAAACCTGGGCATGGCCCGAGGCATCGAGCATCGCGCGCACGTTCTCGCTCATGAAATCGACACCGAGGACGGCCACTGTGCGGACGCCCCGCTCCGCCATGCCGATGGCCCGGTCGGCCATCGCCAACGAATCCGAGACGTGGATATGCGGCCAATCGCACGACGAGAGCACCCCTTGAAGCTCCGGGTCCATGTAGAAGTGCGCTACGACGCCAGCGTTCTTGTCGCGGAGGAGATCATTGAGCTGCGTGACGAGCGCGGGGTCCGGCTTCAAGAACGCCGCCTGCGCTTCGGCGAACGCTCCCTCCGGAGTCAGGGTGTCTGAGGTGATTTTGAGCGACGGAAAAACCGGCAATGCCATGGGGGACCGCTCCGGAAAAATGGGAGTATACCTTCCGGCCGGCGCCCCGCATGTCAAGACGAGCCAAAGAGACCTCGGTCTACATCCACTTCCCGTGGTGCGCGCGGAAGTGCCCTTATTGCGACTTCGCGACCGAGCCATTGCGCGTCGCGGAGCTTCCGCACGAGGCGTACGCCGACGCTCTGCGGCGGGAATTGGATGCGCGAGCCGGGGATCTCCGAGGCCGCGCGCTGAAGTCGGTCTTCTTTGGCGGTGGAACGCCCTCGCTTTGGAAGCCCGCCGCGCTCGGCCGCACCCTCGCCGCGATCCGTGGGGTGTTCGACGCAGAGGTCGAAGACTTGGAAGTGACGGTCGAGTGCAACCCGAGCTCGCTTGCGCCGCGGAACGCTGCCCTTCTTCGCGAAGCAGGCGTCGATCGGCTCTCGATTGGGGTGCAGTCGTTGCGCGACGCGCATCTATCTTTCCTCGGCCGGCTGCACGACGCCGATCGGGCGATCGCCGCCCTACGCGAAGCGGTCGCGGAGATGCCGCGCGTGAGCGCCGACTTGATGTTCGGGATGCCAGGGCAAAGCGACGCCGAGCTCGCCGAAGACATCGCGCGCATCGCCGACACCGGAGTGCGCCACGTTTCGGCCTACGCCTTGACGATCGAAGAAAAGACGATGTTCGGCTCGCTTCATCGCGCC
The DNA here is from genome assembly GCA_049669945.1 of Polyangiales bacterium. GTDB lineage: Bacteria > Myxococcota_A > Polyangia > Polyangiales > Houyiibacteriaceae > SG8-38. The sequence goes on from JBATLA010000505.1 coordinate 2,637, forward strand.
GGCAAGCTACGCGTGGCCGACGAAGAACAGTATGCGGCGATGTTCGAGCTCGCCGAACGGCGGTTCGCAGACCTCGGGTGGGGGCACTACGAAGTCTCGAACTACGCGGCCCGAGGAGAGCAGTCGCGACACAACCTCCACTACTGGCGCGGCGGCGCATATGTCGGTCTCGGCGCCGCGGCGGTGGGATGCCTCGACCACGGCCCCGGACGCGCCGAGCGATGGCGCAACGATCCCAATCCGCGCCGCTACCTCACGCAGACGACCCTCGTGACCGAGACCGAGGCGCTCGGCCCGGACGAGATCATTCGAGAGTCGCTCATGCTCGGCCTTCGGACGATCGAGGGGATGCACCTGCCCGATACGGAACGGCGAGCGGGAAAGAACCCGGTGGAAGGCCGCGAGCGTGAGATCGAAACGGCCCTCGGGCGGGGCGATCTCGTTCGTGATGGACAGTGGCTCCGGGTCCCCCAGAGCCGCTGGCTGAAACTTGACGGCATTGTGCGAGACTTGTTCTAGAGTGCGGTCCGGTGAAGCTCGATTTTGAAGAGGTGGGGGTGACGAGCCTCGCGAAGTCCTACGGTCCGACGCTCGCCTTGGCGGGCGTCGACCTGAGCTTCAGCGCGGGCTCGGTCACGGTGATTCAAGGGGCCAACGGCTCGGGAAAGTCGACGTTACTCTGGCTTCTCGCGCTCCTCGCGCACCCGACGAAGGGCGACATCCGGTTCGGGAAGTACGGCGTCGGGCACGCGGACGAGCTCCGCGGCTCCATCGGCTTCATCGCCCATCAGTTGCAGCTCTACCCGGGGCTCAGCGGACGCGAGAACCTCATCTTGGCCGCGAAGCTTCAGGGGATCCCATACGCGAACAAACGCGCAGAGGACCTCGGGCAAGCGCTCGGAACCGAGGAGTACTGGGACCGCCCGCTCCGCACCTATTCCCGGGGGCAGGCCCAGCGCATCTCGATCGCGCGCGCCTTGCTGCACGAGCCTCGGCTACTCTTGATGGACGAGCCGGCGACCGGCCTCGACGTGAAGTCGACTGAATCGTTCGTCGGGCTCATCGAGCAAGAGAAGCGACGTGGCGCGATCGTGATCATCGTCACGCACGAATCAAAGTTCGCCGGCGCCGTCGCCGACCGCGTGCTTCACATGGAACGCGGGCGCATGGTGGAGCCAGTGGTATGAGCCTACTTCATGCCGCATGGCTGGTCGCGCACAAAGACCTCCAGCTCGAGTTCCGTACCAAGGAAATCCTGACCTCGACCGGGCTGTTCGCAGTCTTGGTCGTCACGCTCGGGTCGCTGGCCTTCTACACGGACCCCGTCAGCTCGCCCGACGTCGCCCCCGGGGTGCTTTGGATCTCCATTCTCTTTTGCGGGATCCTGCTCATCGGCCGGAGCTGGGCGCTCGAACGCGAAAACGACGCGGTCTTTGGACTTCTGCTCGCGCCAATTCCTCGTGCCGCGATCTACATCGGAAAGACCATCAGCGCGCTCACGCTGCTGTTCGTGATCGAGCTATTGCTGGTGCCTCTATGTCTCGTCTTCTTTCAGATCGAGCCCAGCGGGGTCGTCCTGCCGCTGCTCGCCCTCGTCTTTCTCGGCTCCGTGGGGTTCGTGTCGACGGCGACCTTGTTCTCGGCCGTCGGGATCCGCACCCGCGCGCGCGACTTGATGCTGAGCGTACTGGTGTTTCCGCTCGTCGCGCCTGCGCTGTTAGCCTCAGCGGTGGCGACCCGCGAGCTGTTCGCGGGCGCGACGGCTACCGAGATCCTCGGCTGGATGCGCATCCTGACCGCGTTCGACTTGTTGTTCGTCGCGTTTGGGGTCTGGGTGTCGCGCTACCTGCTGGCCGAGGCCTGAGGCGCTCAGCGGTAGGCGCGAATCAAGTCGAGCGAGACGGGGTCGGACCAGTCGAGCGCGCCGTCGAAACGAAAGCGGACCACACCATCGGCGTCGATGATCCAGGTCTCCGGGAAGAGGTTGGTGCCAAACTTGCCGTTCACGACCCCGCGGTCGGCGTCGAGCAGGCTCGTGATACGCGAGTTCCGCGCGATGATCGTTTCCACCTCGTCCCAGCTCCGGTCGGTCGAGACCGCGACGACTTCGACGTCGCCCCAGGGCTCGACGATCTCGGCCAGGAGCTCGATGGTCGGCATCTCTTGAATGCACGGACGGCAGGTCACCGTCCAGAAATTCATCACGAGAACCTTCCCGCGATGATCGGAGAGCTTCCACTCGCCGCCGCCCTGCTTCGGGAGGGTGAAGTCCGGCGCGCGAAGCGAGGCGCCGAGGTAGTGCGGTACGCCGCCCGCGCCATCCATCATCGACTCGAAGCGGGCATTGCCGAGCACGGCACGAAACGGTGCCTCTCGAGCGCGAGCGCGGGCGTCGACGATCGCCCCCGTGAAGATGAACAGAAGGGGGAACGCAATGGCGACCACGATGAGCGTGGCGATGACCTCTCGGCGTGACACGCGCAGGCCTTAGCGCTTTTCGAGCCCGAGCGAAAGCGGATCGCTCATCTCTCGGGGACGTACCTTCTCAGCCCCCACACGGACGTATACCCCGTCGTCGTCCTCCGCTATCCACTCGCTCAACTTGCTGACCGCGTGGTTGTCGAACCGGGCGGGGCAGCGCCCTTCCCGAACCGCGCACCAGAGCGCGCCCTCCGGCCC
>JBATLA010000506.1:0-1789 GCA_049669945.1 Polyangiales bacterium
ATACACGTGATACGTCGCACCTGGGATGAAAAGGCGAGGGTGTCTCGGCATGGATGTGCTCCCATGCGTGGACGAGACAACCCAATCCTACCCAACCCTCCTGACAATGCAACAATGCGGAACGTGGAGGTCCTATAAAGGAAAGACGACGCGGGTATGGCTGTGGGTGCCAGCCAAAGATGGCTGTACGTGGACTGCCACCCGCGTCGTAGCCATGGACGCATGTCTAATTGGACCTCGCAGAGCGGATAGCTGATAGAGGCGCGACTGCGTCTGGCAAGACCAATTTAGGAGGTTGCCATGCGCAAAGCAAGAGCCATCGTTGGAGTTGACTGTGGTGAGCAGCGGCACCGGTTTGTGATGATCGACGAGAACGGGGAGCGGGAAGCGAGTTGCTGGGTGGCGAACGATCTGGGGAAGATCTTCCAGGCCTTCGACGAGTTGGGATCGCTGAGCAAGACAGGGAAGCTCGAGGTAGTGACGGAGTCGATCGGTTCACTGGGCGCGATTGTGAGCCAGGCCGTGCACGGGCGCGGGGACGAGCTTTTTGTGGTCAGCACCAAGGCCCTGCGGCACTACCGAGATCTCGAGGGTCAGCCGCACAAGAGCGACGATCGCGACGCCTACCTGGCGGCGCGGATGCAACTTTTCGGCATGGAAGGCGTGCGGACTCCGGCTCCAGTGAGTGAGGAAGAGCAGGTCTTGGCGCGGCTGATCCGTCTGCGCTTCCGGCTGATGGATCAGAAGAAGGCTCTCGGCCTGCGGCTGCGGAGCCGGCTGCTCGATCTCGCTCCGGTGATGGCGTCGAAGGACTGGGAGGGACCGGGTCATTCGAGCCGTGCGATGGTGGCAATTCTTCAGCGCTGGCCGGGCCTGGTGGGCTTGGAGCGGGCGCACCGGAAGTCGATCGAGAAGCTTCTGCGCAAGGTCACTCGCAACGGAGACGCCTGCGTCAAGATGGCCAAGCACCTGAGGGAGGCTACGAAGACAATCGCGCTGGAGGGCCTGGCCCGCGAGGTCCTGACCATGGAGATGACCATTCTGGTGGACCAGCTCGAAGCGAACCACCAGCAGCTTGGGCAGGTCAGGAAGCGGGAGAATGAGTTGGTTGACGCCCACCCGGTCGGCCAACGCTTACTGACGATGCCCTCGGTTGGCTACCGCACCGCGGCGGTCCTGCTCGCCGAGTCGCTCCCGCAGGCTCGGGTGCGAAGCGAAGCGCAGCTGGCCACGTACAGTGGACTGACGCCGCTGTCGCGGCAAAGCGGAAACAGCTCACGCTCTCGTCTCAGCCGGGGAGTCAACCGTTTCCTCGCCTCCGCGCACTACATGTCGGCCGTCAACGCATGCACCAGGAGCCCGATCGACAAGACCTACCACGACAAGAAGAGGAAAGACTTCAAGGGCCACCCGGCTGAATTCAAAAAGGCGACCATCGCGCTCGCCCGCCAGCGTCACAAGGTGATCTACCGGATCCTGGTCAAGGACGAGATCTACGACGCCTCGCGATTGGCCGCCTCGACGGTCGAGCGGGCCAGGAAAACCGCGGTGTGAGTTTTCCACAGGGCTCACCCCTCCCCAGACCCCACCCCGAGCGCCGCCCTGACGGGCTATGGAAAGCCTTCGCCTTCCCACAGCCCTTGGAAAACGCTCCGCGTTTCCCACAGTTCGGCGCTCACGACGACGAAGATCTCCTCAGTCTTGAGGGTTGACTTCCTATAGAGGCACCTTTGGCACCTTTGGTGAACGGAAAATGATGACAACGGGGGTCTCGCCTCGAATCCCGATG
>JBATLA010000507.1:0-4818 GCA_049669945.1 Polyangiales bacterium
TAGCAAAGGCGTGCCGTCGGTCCGGGCCCGCCACACGACCCCACGTGCCGGAATGTGCCGCGCCTTCGGGTGCCTCGGAACAGCCGCCGAATCGACCTCCTCGGGGCCGCGGTTGAGGTCGACGACGTATCGCGAAACCCGCGATACCAAGAGCGTGGCGCCGTGCTGGGGGGCGCGCTCGTAGAGCTGATCGACGTAGATGTCCGAGTCGCGAAGCACCGCCGATGGCGTGGCGTCGATCTCGTGCTCGACTTCAGCCGGGACCTGCAGGCCCGAATGAGGGACCTCCACGAGGACGGCAGTCGCGGTCATTGCTGGGGCGGTTAACTCGACGAAGGACACAGGCGGCTCAGGCGCTAAACGATGCTCGGAACGGCATCTCCGAGGGACTCACCTTGGTCCGAACCAGCCCACACGCAAGCCCTAGATAGAGGGCACGGTAGGCCGGCTCGAGATCCGCCCCGGATGCGCTCTCGCGGGCGAAGATCCCCCCGAGCGTCGTGTCACCTGAAACCGCATCCAAAGCGTGCACCCAATGAGGTTCGAGACCGAACGCGGCCAGGGGCGGCCCGTCAGCGCAGCGCTCGACCACGCGTTCACGCAGCGGCTCGAGAACGGATTCGATCTCTTCGAGGTGAGCCTCGCGCGCCGCGTCTCGGAGGAGCTCGTACGGGTCCTGACCCATGGGAAACGTCTCTTCGTGACTGCGCGCGCCTCGGACGAACGCCCACTCACCGCGCCGCCACCGGAACGCCTCCATCAAGCGTCCGCGGACTTGGTCGCCGATCGCGCGGAAGAGCTCGACGGGACGAAGGATGCCCAGGCCAACGAGTGCGTCGCCCAAGCGTCCTCCGTACTTCGGCAGCAGCGCAAGCGCCATCTCGACCTCCATCCGCAGGCACTGACCAGTCGCGACGAGGTGCTCGCCGAGGAGCTCAGATTTGTCGGTCGAGGCGACAAACTCGGGTTTGCCGTCCACGAAGTAGATCTTCTTACGGCGATTGCGCTGCCAAAGATGAAGGACGCCGGTCTGCCGCCGGGAAACGATGTCGTAGAAGACGGGCAGCAAAGTCGCGGCGCGAAGCTGCCCTTGCTTCTCCGCCTGCGCAAGCTCCTCCAACTTCCACTGAAGGCCAGGCGAAGTGACGAAACGCGTGAGCTCCGGCAGTTGCGATGGGTCGAGGTACGTACCGTCGGCCTTCGAGATCTTGCTGCTGCGGCTGTCGATCACGCCGGTGGTCAGGAGCTGGATGAGACGCGGGTAGCTCATCGGCCCCATGACGCTGCCGTCGGTGAGCTGGACTCGGTAGATCGTCGGGGAGGTGACGTTCTGAGGGCCGATGAGATCCTGTCCGGCGCCCGCGTGGTGCATCAAGTCGCTGTCGACCAACGAGCCTACGTCGGCGTCGGGGACGTGAGCCTCGGGAGCGTCCCCCTCGACCAAGCTGAGTTGCGAGAGCAAGCGTCCCAAGCGATCCGGGCCGTGTCCCATGCCGCGACGGCGCATCACCTCTGCACAAGCCTCGGCGAACGCGCCGGCAGTTGGGCGTTCCTTCGGATCTCTCTGAAGACCCCTCAACACCACCGCTCGGATGTCCTGCGGGATGCGCCGCTCGCAACGCGCGAGCACGCGAAGATCCGCGTCGCGGATTTGAAGCAGCACGTTGAGCTCGCTCTCGCCCTGAAACAGTGGCTCGCCGATCAGCATTTCCGCCAGTACGGTCGAAAGCGTGAACACATCGCTCTTGCCGCTCAGCTCCTTGCCGAGCACCTGCTCGGGCGACATGTAGCCGAGCTTGCCGCGAACCTGACCGTCCTCGGTCGTGGGCGCGCGACTCCGCACAGTGGCGATCCCGAAGTCGGTGAGCTTCACGTGACCGGTACGGGTGAGCAGGATGTTCGCTGGGCTCACATCGCGATGTACGAACTCCAGCGACTCACCCTGGTCGTCGACCGCATGATGCGCATACTCGAGCGCCTGGGCGGTTTGGTAGGCGATGTGGAGCGCGACGTCCCACGGAATCGGCGAATCGACGGGTGCGGCGCGGAGCAGCTTGCTCACGTTGGAGCCGTCGACCAGCTCCATCACGAGGACGAGGTCTTCCCCCATCGTGCCGAAGTCGAACACCTGAACAATGTTGGGGTGCTCCAACATCGCCGCGAGGCGAGCCTCGTCGATGAACATCCAAACGAAGTCCGGATCGCTCGCGTACTGCGGAAGAATACGCTTCAAGGCAACGCGCTTCGAAAAACCGTGAAGACCTTCACGGCGAGCAACGAAAACCTCGGCCATCCCCCCGGCCGCCAAGCGGCGCTCAATGCGGTACGGCCCAAGCAGTGGCCGTTCTTCGCTCACACATCCCTCCCTAAAGAGCCCGACCTCTTCATCATACGCGGGTCAGGCACCTGCTGTCAGCTTAGTCCACGTTTCAGCGAGAGCGGAACACTTGGGGCTCGGCTTCGTTCCTGTCTATGATGCAGATGTCCTTTAGGTACGGGGGAACCATGGGGATTGTCCGGAAGGCTTCGCGTTCTAAAAAATCGAAAGACCCGCTTCTCGGGAAGGTCATTGCGGGTCGGTATCGACTCGAATCACAGCTTGGCGAGGGCGGCATGGGCGTCGTCTATCGCGCGCGGCACGTGCTCATCGATCGCGTGGTTGCCCTCAAGCTGATTCGACCGGACCTTCGAGGCGAGACACATCTTCGCGCATGGATGGTTCGTGAGGCGCGCGCAGCCAACCGCGTCGATCACGCGCACATCGTCGACATTCACGACGTCGGTGAAACCGAAGACGGCGAGCTCTATCTCGTGATGGAGTACCTGATCGGTGACTCCCTCTCCTCGCAGATCGCCAAGGGCCCGATGCCGATCGCCCGCGCGGTCGACATTCTCGAGCAGATGACCGCCGCACTTGCGCGTGCTCACGATCTCGGTGTCGTCCACCGCGACCTCAAGAGCGACAACATCATGGTGACCGGTCGCGGAGGTCGAAAAGACTTCGTGAAGATCCTCGACTTCGGTCTTGCGGCGCTCACGCGTGACCCACGGCTCGCGCCGAAGGGCGCGGTGTTCGGAACCCCGGAGTACATGTCGCCCGAACAGGCGCGCGGCGAAGATGCGATCGCGGGGAGCGATCTCTACGCACTTGGCATCCTGTTCTTCGAGATGCTCACGGGACGCCTGCCGTTCCGCTCCGGCGATCGCGACGAACTGCTCGAGATGCAGCGCAAGGCAAAGCCGGCGAGTCCTCGCAAATACCGCCCGGACATTCCGGAACAGGCCGAGCAAATCATCCTGAAGCTTCTCGAAAAGGATCCGGAGAACCGCTTCCGCGACGGCCATCATCTCAAAGAAGAGCTCAAGGAGATGCAGCGCTCCCTGCCCTCGCGCGAATGGGACCAGCCGACGGAGACTGCTCCGGTCGCGCCTCCACCGCCGCCTCCCGCACAAACGCCGGGTGTGGTCGAGTGGAGCCGAACGGCCGCCAACTTCCTTCGCGCGGTCGCACGGGCCTACCCGGACGGAAACGCGCCAACCGACGTTCAGGGCGCGTCGGACCAGATCTGGGAGCTCGCCTCCCGAGCGTCCAGACTCGAAGGTGAGCTCGAGAGTCACTCGAAGAAGCTCGAGGCCATCGAAAAGCGCGGCCGAGCCCTTCGCGCCGAGATCGGTCGTAAGGTCGAAGACCTGGCTGGCGAGGAGTCCCGCGCCCTGCGAGACGCCTCGGCTGAGCGCGACATGCTCAGCCAGTTGATTCTCAAGAGGAAGCGCGCGCAGCGCGAGTACCTCGCCGCGCAGGCCGAAGTGCAGGCCGCGGGCAACAACGTCGAACGGATCCGACGAGGCCACGAAACCCTCGGCGCCGCCCGCGCTCAGGTCGATACCCTCGAATCGGTGTCACGTGACTACGAACGCCGCGCCCGCTCGAAGGAAGACGTCGCGAGCGAGCGCCGAAAGCAGATCGAAGAACTGCGCGCCCAGCTAAAGCGCTACAGCGAAGCGCTCGAAAGCGACCTTCAGACCGGTCGCGAACGAATCGCCAACCGCGTTCGAGAGGCCTTGAGCTACGAAAAGGCTTTCGGAGACGCGTCGAAAATCCTGCTCGACCACCTCCGCGACAAACCGGAATGCCGCGAGCTGCTCGAGAACATCGACAAGGCCCGCAACGGCCAAGACCCGGACGAAAAGCCATCGGAGCTTCAGGAGCTGATGGAAAGGCACGTCGCGGCTCAGTAGGTGCCGGCGTGTTCAGCGTCAGCGTCAGCGTCAGCGAGGGTGCTGCCGCCGAGGCACTGCCGAGCAAGTGCTGAGGTCTGTTACTCCGCGGGGCAGCTTACGTCGGTGCACAAGGTTTTGACGCAGGCGCCGTCGCTGGCATCGACACAGATCTCTTGGAGGCCGGGGCGCTCGCATCGGTAGATCGTGTCTTCCGCGTTGGGGTCGTCGAAGGTCCCGCGGAAGGCGTAGAATGTGGTCACCAAGGGCAGCGGGCCCTGATCGGGGTCGGATGCCCGTGTCTGAACTTCGGTGGAGTCCTGCCCCGGTGGGATCTTGCTCGGGATGGCGTTGACGGTCATGAGGTTCGGGCAAAGATTGACCGGGATGTCGTCCGGGCACTGGACCGTGATCGACGCTTCCGTGTCGCAGGCAGGATCGCCGTCGCTCGCGCGGACTGTAATGTCGACCGGCCCGGGCGCACCACAGGTGTACGTCGTGCTGCTTTCGCTCGGGTCCTCGAACGTACCCGTCGCCGCGCCCCATCGCGTTTGGAGTGACTCGGGGCTCATGTCGGCATCGGCCGCTACGACAGTGACG
>JBATLA010000508.1:0-7979 GCA_049669945.1 Polyangiales bacterium
GTCCAGCCGAGCGCGGCGAGCATCGGGAGTCCGATCGTCGCTGCCGTGTATTTGAAGAGCACGGCGACGCCGGCGAGCGTGCCTGCGATGGTCCACCAAGCGACCGCTCGCCGTGTGCTTTGTGAAAGCGCCCGACCTCCGCGGAGCACCGCCCAGATCGCGGCTGCACAGGGGAGGGTCATCCAACCGTCGGTCTGGGCGAGGGTCCAGTAGTCGATCTGGTAGTAGAGAAGCGGGCAGACCAAGCCCGCGGCCAGGGCGACGTCGCGCCGTTGCCAAAGCTCGAGGGCGATCGCTGCAACGACCAGAGCCGTTGCAGCCGTCCAGCCCAGGTCGAGCGCACGAATGGCCCAGGTGTTCACCCCGAAGAGCCCGATCGACAGTGCGTGGACGACAGCCGTCATCGGCGGCTTGAACACGAACACGTCGCGGTAGGGTGCTCCGCCTTCGAGCATGACCCAGCCTGCGTACGCGTAGGCCCCCTGGTCGCGCCCAAACGGATAGATGAGCGAGACCGACCCACAGATCAGCGAAAACCCGACGATGGCGAAGCCGAAGAGGCGCCCAAGCGGCGCCGAAGGTGAGGCGCTCGCCGTCACTCCTCGGTCACGCGCAACAAGAACGGGCTCGGGTGCAGCAGGAGTCGACATTGGATCCAGCTCTGCTCAACGCAGGGCCCCGAAGGATCCCACTGGGTTCCGCGACCGGCAAACAAACGCCTTCCGGGCGCCTCATCCGCCAGGCTCGCCTCGCAGGCTTCGACTAGGGAACTTGGATCGGGAAGTTGATCAGCTGGGAGTCGGGCGTTGGGCTCGACTGATCGGGCACCGGTGGGATGGTGCCATAGGGACCGTCGCTCGGTACGGCCATCGTGCACTCGAGCGCAACCGCCAAGCCGGACGCGTTGAGTTTGATCCCGTTGGGACCCAGTGGATCCGTGAAGGTTGAGGGAGGCAGGCTCCAGGTACCGTCAGGCTTGAGGGCCGCGCCCGTGCTCTGATCGTCCCAGCCGAACAAGACCTGGCCGGAGGCGTCAGGGGTGATACTGGTGCTTTCCCCGACGAGTGGAATCTCGAGGGGTCCGGTGATGCAGAAGCCGTTGACCTCGCACTGAACGCTCTTTCCGAGCAGCTCACAGGTACCGCCTTGCGCGCAGTCGAAGCTCGTCGGGAACGCCACGACCTGCTGACACGGGTTGAAGGTGCCGGTGGGGATGCAGTCGGGGTTGGGACGCAAAGTGGGTATGCTTGGCAGGTCGTTGGCTGGGTCACAGCTCGTCTGACCGATCAAGCACGTCGTTGGGAGCGGTGCGGCGGTCAGTGTGACGTCGGCCCCGATCGCGCCCGAGCGCACGTGAACGGTGGCCTTGGCCTCGGCGAGATCGCCACTGATGACACCCCCCGGGACCCCCCCTTGGGCGGCATCCGTGATGATCTCCGGAAACCGGACTGCGCCGCTGTAGCTCACCGGAACGACCGCACCGGCGATGACAGGATCCGCCGTCACCGTGAGCTCGAAGTCCTGCATCAAGACGTCCGCGACCACGTTGTTGGTGCACGCGAGCGAGATGACCTTCGTGCAACTGGGCTCTGCGGGGTTGCACGGGGGTTGAGGGTCCGCAAAACAGCTGCCGGCACCGTCGCACCCACCGACGGAACAAGCCGTGCCGAAGGGCAAGGGAGCGCCGATGACGCAGGCGTTGCCCGCGCAGGTCGTCGCTTCGGAGCACTCACCGGTAGGCGCACAGTCGGAGACATCCAAGCATTCGACGCAGCTTCCCGTGCTGCAAACGCCTGGATTGCCGGCAAGGTCGCACGCTGTGGCGTCAGGCTCGTCGTCCCAGGTACACCAGCCGATGTTGGCGTGGTCGCAGTGGTCGATGGTGCAGTCGTTGAAGTCGTTGCAGGGCTTGCCCACACAGTAGCCGTTCACGTTGAACTGGATCTGGTCGGTCGCGGTAGCCAGCGCCTCGTAGACCCCGTCCCCGTCCCGGTCGGCCGCAATGCGCGGGCTGTCCTCGGGATCGCTCACCGTTCCGTTCCGGGGAATGCTCTTGTCGGTGGGGTCACAAAGATCGATGAGGTCGATGAAGGCTGGTGGTGATGGCGTGATGTTGGTCAGCCAAAACCGCATGTTGTCGAGGCGGACCATGAAGTCGACCGTCCACTCGCCGTCGGACCAGGGAGAGGTGGGAATGGTTCCGTAGTCGATGTGGAGACCGATGCCGCTAGCGCAGTGGGCCGCAACGTCCAGCGAGATGGGCAAATTGTCGAACATCGAGAAGGGCGCCGACATCGTTCCCGGGGGCATGACTCCATCGAACTCCACCACCACGTTGGATGACTGCAGGTTCATCTGCGTGATCGGAAGGTTCGCCAACGCGCAGAACACGTCCGAGGGAATGTGTGAAGCCGCCGTGATGTCAGCGCGCATGCCGGTCCCCGCGGTCGGGAACCGGTCCAACGCGACCGTGAGATCGAACGGAATGAAGACCTGGGTTCCACCGATCACGCAGTCCAGCGCCACCGGCTTGGCCATGGTCTTCGGGTCGGGGTTGGGCGTGCAGTCCTCCTGCCCCATGAGCAGAGGGAGGCTCAAGGTGAGCAACAGTTGAATCAGCCGCCGCCGATGCGTTGCCTTTGTCCTTGCACAGATACTCGCCTCCGGGTTGAGGTCGACGATACGCCCCAATTCCAAGGATCCGCAAACGATTTCCAGGTTACGCCAAGCATGCGGTGTGAAAGCGAGACGTTAGGACGCCGCCCTGGCACACTTCACGCGGTGTGGTGGGGCCCGTTCCGTTCCAGAGCAACACGGGTTTTGCCCACACCGATCCTTCATCCGGGATCGGATTGTTGGTCTGGTCGCGGCTTCCGAGCAAACAGGGCGCAGTTCTCGCTTCGCCCATGCATTTGCCAGGTACTTCCTCGGACGCGTGACAGCCACCCCGGGTCGGCCAGCACCCACTGCGTGCGCGAGTCGTCCAGCAGGCGCAGCGCTTCAGGGCCTCCACGCTCGATCTGAAAGGCGGCTCGATGGATGGCCAGTGGGTACTCGCGGTTTCGGCCGTCGACGAAGACACGTGTGTTTCGCGCGCGATCAATCAGGAAGCTCGCCCATAGGTGCTTGGTGAACACACGGCTTCCTTCGGGCAGGTCCTGCAACGCCTCGAGACAACCAACCGGGTTCGCAACGGCACTGATGTGACGCTCCCAATACGCCGGCATCAGCAGGACTGCGCTGCGCATCGGTTGCCACTGCACGTTGAAGGCCATCGACACCAGCAGCGCTGCGGCTGCCAGCGTTGCGAAGCGCTGCTGCCGGGCGCGATCATCGCGCTCGGAAAGCGCAAAGAGCATCTGCTCCATCGGCACGAGTAGAAGAAACAAGTTGCGCTGAAACAGCATCGCGCCGACGACGGCTGTCAGTCCGAGCGCGGCGTATCGAGGTATGGACCGAGCTCGCCACGCACGAACGCCGAGCAAAGCGATATAAGCCGCGATGATCGCCCAAGCGAGGCTCTGACTAAACGAAGAGATCACGAGTGGGGAGTCCCAAAGGTGAGCGAACTCAGCGTTGACGCCCTGGCCGCGGAGCAGCACGTACTCGAGAATCGACGATTGGGGCGGACTGACCGTCAACAGCGCGCAGGGCAGTGCCAGCCAAACTAGGATTTTGGGCCATCGCGACGGTTGGTCCCATACGCGACCGAGCTGGTCGGCGACGAGGAGCGGAACGAACATCAGGGATTCGGCGGTGAGGTTCCCGAAGAGGAGCATGAAGAGACAGAGGCCAAGCCAGCGTCGCCTGTTCGTGAGCAGGTCCTCGCGCAGGAACAGGCGGTAGCCGATGAAGAACATCAGCATCGCAAGTGTCTGCGGCGCGGGCATGAACTTGTAGGCCATCAACACCACAGCGATGCAAACCTGAAGCAATGCAAAGGAGAGGCGGCCCGTGCGGAGCCATGGCCAGCTCACGGTCAGCAGTGTCGCGGTGATGAGCAGGAGCACGCCGATCCGCAGGCCCAGCCATCCCGTCGCCCGATGCCAGGCAGCCAACGTGGCTTCATAGAGCCATTCGTGGTTGTTCCACGGGGCCCCCGCGACGGTGTAGGAGTAGGTTTCGGTGTCGGGGATGACCCCTGTATCGAGGATCGTTTGCCCCGTGCGCAGCTGCCAAAACAGGTCACCGGCACCTAGGGGCTGGGTCGCACGCTGCACGATGAAGAGCGTCACGACAACGGCAGTCGACACCCCCACCATCGCCACGACGAACGTTGCGATGCGCCCCCTCACGGGTCGAATCATAGAACGGCTTCACGACTGCCTGCGAAATTGATGCAGATCATCTCAGGGCACTGTCGTCGAGAACGCCGTCCGCGTCCTCGTCGCCATCGCCGAAGTTAAAGTCCTGGTCATCGCAGACCTGGTCTCGGTCTTCATCGCGGCTGGCATCGTCGCCCAGGCATTGGTCTAGCCCTGGGCAGAAAGGCCCTTGTCGATGTTTCCGGGATGAAAAAAGCGCGCGATGAATCCAGTCATATCCTGCCGGGGTCGAGCTTAACGCCGAGAAGTCCCTATGGTTCACGGATGGAAGAAACCAGGCGATCGAGTGTCCCAGCCGAGCTCGACAAGGCGCTTCGGGTCGACGTGCGTGTCCTGGGCGACCTGCTCGGCGAGGTGCTTCGATCCCAAGCGGATCAGGGGGTCTTCGAGACGGTTGAACGCGTCCGCGAAGAAGGCAAGACGCTGCGCGGTCCCGATGTCAGCGACACGAACGATCCCGGGCTTGCCGAGCTCCGCGCCCTCGTGGACGCGATCCCTCCAGAACGGCTCGAAGAGGTCACCCGGGCCTTCTCGCTCTTTCTGACGTTTGCGAATATCGCGGAGCAGCGGCACAAGGTGCGTCTCCGTCGGCTGGCCGAGCTTCGTGCGGCGCATGGGCATCCTGAGGAGCCACGCCTCGACTCCTGCAGCGATACGTTCGCGCGAATGATTGAATCGGGCATTTCCAAACAGCGACTCTTCGATGCGGCGAGCACGCAGGGGGTCGAGTTCGTCCTCACTGCGCACCCGACCCAGGTCGTGCGACGCACGCTCCTGGCGCGATACAACCGCATTTCCGATTCGCTCAAAGCGGGCGATCGGCAGGACCTCACGACCAACGAGCAGGCAGCCGTGCGCGATCAGCTCCGCCGTGAAATCTCGACGGTCTGGAACACGGATGAGCTTCATCGAAGCCGCCCCACACCGAAAGACGAGGTGCGCGGCGGGCTCGCGGTACTCGAACAATCGCTCTGGGTAGCCGTCCCGCGGTTTCTTCGTCGCTTCGACCAGGCGCTTCGAGAGCAAACCGGGCAGAGACTGCCGATCGATGCGGCGCCCATCGTCTTCGGCTCCTGGATGGGAGGCGACCGAGACGGCAATCCCAACGTGACCGCCGAGGTCACTCGAGACAGCGTGCGCCTCTGCCGATGGACGGCGGCCAAGCTGCTGCACGACGAAGTCGACGAGCTTTGCCAAGAGTTGTCGATGGACACCGCATCGGCGGCGCTCCGGGAAGCCGCTGGCGCCGAGCGCGAGCCGTATCGCGCACTGCTCAGGGGCGAGCGAGCGCGGCTGTCGAACACCCTGCGCTCCATTGAAGCTGAGCTCGATGGCGTCCCTCCGCCCCCCGGCGAACGCCTCGAAACACCCGCGCCCCTTCTGGACGCGCTGATGCTCACCAAGGCCTCCCTGGAAGAGACCGGGCAAGGGATCGTCGCGGAGGGCAGGCTCTTGGACCTGATTCGCCGCGTTCATTGCTTTGGGCTTCACATGGTTCGGCTCGACATTCGCCAGGAATCTGACCGTCACACCGACGTCCTCGATGCCGTCACGCGGCACCTCGGTCTCGGCTCGTATGCCGACTGGCCGGAGAACGAGAGGCAGCGTTTCTTGCTCGACGAGCTCTCGTCGAAGCGACCGTTGATTCCGCGTGATCTCCCCGCGTCCGAAGAAGTCCGGGAGGTCCTCGATACCTTCGCCATGCTCGCTGTGCTGCCGAGGGACTCCCTTGGGGCGTACGTCATTTCGATGGCGCACCAGCCGAGCGACGTGCTCGCCGTCGAGCTTCTGCAAAAAGAGGCCGGCATCCCTCGGCCGCTCCGCGTGGTGCCACTTTTCGAAACCATCCGCGACCTTCGGGCGTCGCACGTCATCGTCAGCTCGCTACTGGAGCTCCCCTGGTACCGTGACCGAATCGACGGCAGGCTCGAGGTGATGATCGGCTACTCCGATTCATCCAAGGATGGAGGCAGGCTTGCCGCTGCCTGGGAGCTTTACCAAGCCCAGGAGCGACTGGTTTCGTGTTGCAAGGAGCGGCCTGTTCATCTGACGCTCTTTCACGGCAGAGGCGGGACGATCGGCAGAGGCGGGGGTCCCACTCACATCGCGATTCGATCGCAGCCGGCAGGCTCGATCGACGGCAACCTTCGGGTGACCGAGCAGGGCGAGATGATTCAATGGAAGTTTGGGACGCCCGACATCGCTGAGCGCAGTCTCGAGCTGTACTCGACGGCGACACTCGAGGCGACACTGACGCCGCCCGCCGCGCCGAGCGGGCGTTTCCGCGGGCGGATGGACGCACTCGCGGAGCGGTCGATGCAAGCCTATCGCGAGGTCACGCGCTCCGAGCAGTTCGTCCCGTACTTCCGCGCAGCGACTCCCGAGCTCGAGCTCGGATCGCTCCTGATTGGATCGCGACCCGCCCGTCGCAAAGGCGGCAACGGCCTCAGCAGTCTTCGAGCCATCCCTTGGATCTTCGCCTGGACACAGACTCGCCTTCATCTGCCAGCGTGGCTTGGCATCGACTCGGCGCTCTCCGACGCGATCGAAGGAGGCCATCTCGAGGAGCTCCGCGCGATGGCGAGCGACTGGCCCTTCTTTCAATCGACCCTTTCGCTTCTCGAGCTTGCCCTTGCAAAAGCCGACAGCCGAATCGCCGCACACTACGACGAGCTCTTGACGCCACCGGACCTCGCTCGAACTGGCGAAGATCTCCGTCACAGACTCGACGAGGTCGAAGATCGCCTCTTGCAAGTGCTCGACCAGGAGGTTCTTCTCGAACACGCCCCGACACTCCGCCGTTCGCTCGAGCTCCGGCGCGCCTATCTCGACCCGATCAACCTCATTCAAGCCGAGCTTCTTCGGCGCCAGCGCCAGAACGAGGACGAAGATCTTCAGGATGCGCTCTTGGCGACCGTGAACGGCATCGCCGCGGGCCTCAAGAACACCGGGTGACCCTCGCCAATCTGATACGATCTGAGCTGAACGCCGACCGCATCAGCACGTTGGGCGCGTTAGTTTGCCCGAACGCCGATGAGGTGGATGGTCAGCGCAAAGGTCACGCCCAGCTGCTGCCCGGCAATTCCCTCATTGATCCTGTTGCCGCCGTCAACCGGATCTCCGCCTAGCGCAAAGCCCATCCACGACCAATCGAAGGTTGCGGTGAACGACAAGTAACGAACGATCGGAATCATGACACCAGCGCCAAGGGTCACGCCTCCGCCATTGGTGTTCACGTTCGTCAAGGAAGCGTAGGGGCTGCCACTGAACATCGTCGCGTAGAAGAGGTCGGCCCGAAACATCGGATGTACGTACGGGATGAAGCGCAAGATCCCCTGGATGTCGAGGCCGACCTTGGCTAGCTTGTACGCGTCATAGTTCGCTTGTCGGTAGAAGCCTCCAAGGTAAAACCCACCCAAGCCCACTCCGATTGCGAAGCCAAACTCAGGCCCAGTGACCTTAGGAGCGTCTTCGCCGGTCCCACCAGTCAACGAAATGCCACCGAATTTGTCGGGGTCGAATGAGGTGAATCCAACCAAACCCTCGAGCCACAGAAGGCCCTGGACCTTCTTGTAGTACGGTCCTTTTTTCTTCTTCTCCTCGGCGGGTTGCGCCTCGGCGGGTTGCGCCTCGGCGGGCTGCGCCTCGGCGGGC
>JBATLA010000509.1:0-3770 GCA_049669945.1 Polyangiales bacterium
CGCTGGCGCTGGCGCTGGCGCTGGCGCTGGCGCTGGCGCTGACCTAGGCTTGCCTATGTGTCCGACTCTCTCGATAGATGTTTCTCGGAGGCTGCGATCAATGGTCTCGCCTTGCGCAATCGCTTGATCAAAGCCGCGACTTTCGAGGGCAAGTCCCCCGACGGTGTGCCGAGCGAAGCTCTCGTGAAATTCCACGAGCGGATCGGTCAGGGCGGCATTGGGATGACCACGGTCGCCTACTGTGCGGCGGAGTCTGACGGGCGCATCCACGAGCACATGATGTACATGCACGAAGGGATCCGGACCGAGCTCGAGGGGTTCATTCGCACCGTGCAGGCGACGGGTGCCAAGGTTGCCGGGCAGCTCGGCCACTGCGGTGCGTTCACCAAGAACGCGGAATTCAGCGGAAAGCGCCCGCTCGGCCCTTCGAAGGGCACCAACGCCCTCGGCCTCACGCACGGTCTCTCGCGGATCGAGGAGATGACGAAGCCGCAGATTCGGGAGCGCACGGAGGTCATCGGGAGGGCCGCCGGTTTCATGAAGTCCGTCGGTTTCGACGCCATCGAGATCCACTTCGGCCACGGCTACGGCATCAGCCAGTTCATCAGCCCGAAGACCAACAAGCGCAAGGACGAGTACGGCGGAAGCCTGCAGAACCGAATGCGGTTCGCGCTCGAGGTGCTGGCGGAGGTTCGCGAGAACGTCGGAGACGAGTACCCGCTTCTCGGCAAGATCAGCATGACCGACGGCGTTCCCGGCGGCGTCACCTATGAGGATTCCGTCCAGATCGCAGCGATGCTCGAGGAGGGTGGTATCGATGTGATCATCTGCAGCGGCGGGACCAGCAGCATGAACCCGATGTTACTTTTCCGCGGCGACAGCATGGTGCCTGGCTTGATCAAACACGAGAAGAGCCGACTCATGAAGATCGGCATTCGGCTCGCCGCTCCGTTCATGTTCAAGAACTACCCATACGAGGAGATGTACTTCCTCGAGAATGCCAAGCGGATCCGCGACCGCGTGCAATGCGGGGTCTGCTACATTGGCGGCGTCTGCACCAACGATAGCATCCGCACCGTGATGGATGCCGGCTTCGACTTCATCCAGCTAGGGCGCGCGCTCATCTTCGACCCGGATTTTCCGAAGCACTCGCAAGCGCGTGCGAGCTACACGAACGGCTGCAACCACTGCAACCAGTGCGCGACCCTGATCGAAGCGCCCGGCGGCATCTACTGCGTGGAGCGGCCACGGAACTTCGCCTGACGCGACCGCTCTAGCGGCTCAACCGGGACGGCGCTCCGCGCACAGGCAACGGCAGGCTTCGCTCGCCAGCGCAATCGTGATCCAGAGGGTCTTCATCGGCATGGCTCGCTGCCGACCCTAGCCTCGTTGCCGCCCATCGTGCCCCTCAGGACGAGGCGACGATTCCCGCCGCCAACATCTCGTTGATCTCCTCTTCGCGGTAGCCGAGCTCCGTGAGGACCTCACGCGTGTGCTCCCCAGCTCGGGCGATGTCCTGGTGCACTCCGAAACGACTGCCGTTCATCGCCAAGGGGAGCGCCGGCAACCGCATCGTGGCGCCGGCATGCTCTCCTTCCGTGACCGACACGCCGAGCAAGCCCTCGCTCGCGTTCAGGTGCGGATCGTCGAGGAGCTCTTCGGGCTTGCCGATCGGCGCAAAGGGCAGGCCGTTCTTTTCGAGCCGGTCCATCAGCTCTTGCTTGGTGAGCTTCCGAAACGTGTCTTGAACCGCCGTGACGAGTCGTTCCTTTTGCGCGGCGCGATCGTTGTTGGTCTTCAGCGTCGGGTCGGCGGCGAGGTCATCCAAACCGAACGCCTCACAGAACAGATGCCACTGCTTGTCGCTCACGATGCCGACGAACACCTGGTCGTCGTCTTTGGTCTCGAAGATCTGATAGATCGCCCAAGCGGAAACGCGCGCCGGCATTGGTGCGGCGGGCTCGCCCATCACGGCGTACTGCGCCATGTGCTGCCCGACCAGAAAGACGGTGCTCTCAAACAGTGAGGCGACCACCTCTTGCCCCTCGCCGCTCGCGTCGCGTTGAAAGAGCGCCGCGAGGATCCCGAGCGCGCCGAACATGCCACCGGTAACGTCCACAACCGAGGTGCCGGCTCGGAGCGGCCTTCCGGGAGGGCCCGTCATGTACGCGAGCCCCCCCATCATCTGTGTGACTTCGTCGAGGGCGGTTCGGTTCTCGTACGGCCCGCTGAGAAACCCCTTGTTCGAGCAGTAGATGAGCCGAGGGTTGCGCGCCTTCAGCGTTTCGTACCCAAAGCCCAGACGTTCCATCGTTCCTGGACGGAAGTTCTCGATGACCACATCAGCGCCGTCGACCAGCTCGAGCGCGATCTTCTTGCCCGCTTCGGACTTCAGGTCGACGCTGAGGCTCCGCTTGTTGCGGTTGTACATCGGGAAGTATCCGGCACCCGATCCACGCAGCGCGCGCGTCGCATCCCCTCCGAGCGGCTCGATCCGAATGATGTCCGCCCCGAGGTCGCCGAGGACGACGCCAGCCGCAGGTCCCATCACCATGTGAGTGAACTCGATGATCTTGATGCCGTGAAGTGGCAAGCCCTGGGTCTCGCTCATCGCGATGGCATACTAGCTTCCGTGCCGGTGTCAGAGCCAGTCGGCGGTGTCCACCTCGGGACTCTCGACTCCGCCATGCGCGTTGGCGAATTCATCCAAATTTGCTGTAAAAGCTTGCGTTTTTGATAGAACGCGCTAAGTTATTCTTAGACACACGAAGTGTCGCGCAGTCGATTCCAGTCCTGCAAACGCTTCGACCAAACTGAACGCAATCGATCGCCAAGGTGGCTGTCGTCCTGAGGCGGTAGCGTCGGCACCCGAAGTGCCAGACGGCCTGTACCCACACGACTTCGCCCCGCTCTCGATGTGCCTCCATTCACGAGAAAGGAACCCATCAAACTATGCAAGAGAACACTGAGAACTCGTCCACGGCCAACGATCGCAGGCCATCTGGGCCGACCGTTCGCGAGAACATGAACCAAGAACTCCATCGTCTACGCGATGAGCTTTCGCGCACTGCCCATGACATTCGAATGAAGACCAAAGGCGCAGGCGCCGAGGTACAAGACACGCGAAGAATGCTCGAGCGCGAGGCCAAACGCTTCAGCGCGGAGGTCGAAGAAGCGGTCCAGCGGACACAGGAAGACCTCCTCGAAGCGGGTAAGAACCTCCGCATGCGCTTTCAGAAGCTCGCGAACCAAGTCGTCCTGCCCCCCAACTAACGCCGAATGAAACTCCAACGAGTCTATGATGATGTGATGGGCAAGCTATCGAGCTGGGCTGAGACGTTCGGCGAGATGCTTCCCAACATCATCGTCGCGCTGCTGGTGTTGGCGCTGTTCTGGCTCGTCGCGCGTGTGGCGTGCAGTGCGAGCGATCGTGCCCTTCGCCGTTTCGAAACGCACGAGGCGGCGCGCGACCTCGTCTCGCGGATCATCAGGATCGGAGTACTGCTCGCCGGTGTGGTCGTCGCTCTCGGGGTGATGAACCTCGACAAGGCTCTCGCGTCGATCCTCGCTGGTGCAGGAATCGTCGGGCTTGCGCTTGGTTTTGCCTTTCAGGATCTCGCAGGAAACCTGATTTCGGGTATCGGTCTCGCCATTCACCAGCAATGGCCGTTCAAGATCGGTGACGTCGTCGAGACCAACGACGTGTTTGGCGTCGTCGAGAAGATTTATCTCCGCACATCCATCATTCGGACGCTCGACGGAAAGATGGT
>JBATLA010000510.1:0-1520 GCA_049669945.1 Polyangiales bacterium
GTGGGCATGGTCTCGTGTTCAACCCGGGCGAGCGCGTCATGGGGTACTCGAACTTTCTGTGGGTGGTCGTTCTGTACCCGTTCAGCCTGCTGGGCATACCCGCACACCTCGCTGCGAGAGCACTCGGTGTGCTACTCGCATGGGCAACACTTGCGCGCGTCTACACCTTTTGCCGGGAAGAGCTCGACGGCCGGCTGCCTGCGATTGCCGGCATACTCGCCTTGGCGTCGAGCGGCTCGTTTGCGCTCTGGATGCTCGGCGGCTTGGAGAGCCAGCTCCTCGCCTTCCTGCTGACACTCGGCGTCACCGGCGCGCTGCAAATCACAGCCGATGCGCCGCGGAGCCGCTTCGTGTGGCTCGGCGTCGTATTCGGCTTGGCGAGCATCACGCGCCCGGAGGGATTTCTGTACGTAGCGCCGACCGCGCTCTGGTTGTGGTTCGCGAGGCGCGACCGAGCGAGAGTTGCCGATGTCGCCACGATGGTCGGGATTGCGGGAGGCTTTGTCGCGACTCTTGGCCTAGCCGCTTGGCTCTACTACGGCGACGCTCTGCCCAACACGTACTACGCGAAGACCCAGACACTGAGCCACGCCTTGCTCACGCGCGGTCTTCGAATGACGCGCAAGTTCGTCTACGACTACCGCTGGGCCCCGGTGGGTGTCGTCGTCCTCTGTATGCTATCCACACGCGCCTCGCCGCGGGCCCGCGGCTGGCTCCCGGTCGCATGCGTGGCGGTATTCGTCGCGTTCTTCCTCGGAGTCGGCGGCGACATGCTGCAGTTTCATCGCATGTGGGTTCCCGTGTTGCCCATGCTGGCGTTGCTCCTCGCCGAGGCGGTGGGGCGAATCCGAAAACCTCTGCTTGGCGTCGCAGCTACCGCACTGGCCGTGGCACTGACGCTCCCGAACTCATTCACAGGCCGGAGCATCGATTCCCTCAGACAAGGGGACGCGTTCATCGAAGGCGCCCACCGCGTCGCCGAACGTCTTTCCCAGCTTCCCGATACGACGCTGGTCGCGGCCAACAACATCGGCGTCATCGGGTACCGGAGCCGCGTTCGCATGCTGGACATGATGGGGCTCACCGACCGCCACATCGCGCGCGCGCCCGGCAAGGAGGTCGGCATCCCGGGCCACGAAGCCCACGACGGTGCGTACGTGTTGGACCAGCGACCCGACATCATCATCACGGGCATGCCGCGAACCGTCAGCCAGCCGAACCCCGTTTGGGATACCGGCCGGGGCGGCTATCCGTCCGACATGGATCTCAAACGCGACCCACGCTTCGGCGAGCGCTACGCGCTCCACTATCTCGAACTTGCAGACGGCTTGTGGTCCCCGGTGTTCATCCGCGAAGGGTTCGTGCTCGAACGCGTGTGGAAGCCCGACCCTTGAGACCTTGCGTTCTCGAGGAGCCCCTGCCGGATCGGCCCGACGATCACGGTCGAATCGTGGGCCGCCCGGCAGCGCGCTGTTCGTCGGCCGGGTACGGACAGTGCCGGCAGCCTGAGCCGCAACAAG
>JBATLA010000511.1:0-21432 GCA_049669945.1 Polyangiales bacterium
GGTGAAGCACGGAGACGCGCTGAGCACGATCGCGGCGCGGCACGGCGTGACGGTCGCGCAGATCAAGGAGTGGAACGGCTTGCGGGGCGACATGATCCGCATTGGTCAGAAGCTCGTCGTCAGCACGGAACCAAAGACACCAAAGACCAATGTCAGCGCAAAGAACTCGGAAGCGTCGCCACCGCGCGCGAGCGACGACGAGATCGATTGGACGCCGCCGTTCGACTACGGAGCCAAGTCCGTGGAGACGCCCACGCCGCGCCCTGCACCGATCGCTTCGCGCGATCCCCAGTCTGCGGTCGCCGCCCGTGTGACAGACAAGCCGGCTCAGAAGAATGGGAAGGCGCGTACCTATCGTGTGCAGAAGGGCGATACGCTCGGTGAGATTGCGCTCAAGCACAATGCGACGGTCGATGAGCTGGTGAAGCGAAACCCAGGGCTTCGTCCAACACGCATCTATCCAGGACAAACGATCGACGTCGGTGCTCCGCGGCCCGAGGTCGTGTTCCGGCTCGAGCGAGGGGACACACTCGTCGCTGCGGCCAGTAGATACGGGGTCAGCACCCGAGACGTCGTTCGATGGAATACGAGCCTCGGTGGTTCTCAGGCGCGGCCGGGCACCGCGATTCGAATCTACACGCGCGATCCGGTCAGTCCGTCGGAAGCGATCGGACCGACGAATCATGGGCGCCTGGAGAACCCGGTGATGCTTCCGTCACATCGAGGATACGTGATTCGGACGCCGGCGCGCGCGTACGGGACGGAAGAGACGATCCGTTGGATCGTGGATGCTTTCGACGAAGTCGACCGGAAGTTCAAGCACACCAAAGTGGTGCGTGTTCACGACATCAGCGACCGAAACGGGGGCAGACTTCGCGACCACAAGAGCCACCAAAACGGGCGTGACGCGGACATCAGCTACTACCAGAAGGAGTGCGGAGCGAACGGATGTCGCTTCACCGACTTCAAGTCGTCGGAGCTCGATGTCGCGCGCCAGTGGGCGCTCCTCGAGTACTGGCTGCGCAACGGCCAAGCTGAGATGATCTTCGTCGACTACCGTCTGCAGGCAAAGCTCTACCGGTACGCGAAGCGCAAGGGCGTGAGTAAGTCGAAGCTCGACGAGTGGATTCAGTACCCGCGCGGCAAGTACGAGCCGGACGGCGTCGTTCGGCACTTTCCGAACCACGAGGACCACTTGCACGTCCGGTTCGTGTGCCCGTATTCAGATCTCAAA
This sequence comes from Polyangiales bacterium, assembly GCA_049669945.1. Classification (GTDB taxonomy): domain Bacteria; phylum Myxococcota_A; class Polyangia; order Polyangiales; family Houyiibacteriaceae; genus SG8-38. The sequence continues at coordinate 1,235 of JBATLA010000511.1, forward strand.
TGCCGACGCTAGCCGTTGGTGGGAAGAGCCCGTCGCGAAGCTGGCGCATGGCTTGGGCGCGAGCATTGACGCGGGCGCGGTGCTCCGGGGTCATCTCGCCGTAGGTGATCGCGTAACCGTCGGGAAGGAACATGGGCTCGAACCCGGACCCGAGACTCCCTCGGATCGGCCAAACGAGCACGCCGCCAACGTCACCCCGAAACACGGCCGTGCGCCCATCGGGAAAGGCAACGCAAAGTACGCACACATACGTTGCGCGACGGCTCACGTCCGGGCCGAGCTCGGCTAGGCGCTCTTGGACGCGCCGGCGGGCGATGTCGAAATCCCGCTCCGGCCCCGCCCATCGACCCGTATGAATCCCGGGCTCTCCGTCGAGCGCGAGCACTTCGACGCCCGAATCGTCGGCCAGGGCAGGTAGCCCGGTCGCCGAGGACGCGGCGGCAGCCTTGAGCTCCGCGTTTGCTTCAAACGTAGCGCCGGTCTCCTCGGGTTCCGGAAGCGACAGCTCCGCGGCGGAACGGAGCCGCATGGGGAGTTGGCGACACAACTGATTGAGCTCCCTCACCTTGCCTTCGTTGTGGCTCGCCAGAACCCACTCTCGTCCGGAGCCCACGGTCATTTCCTTCGCTCGAAGGGCAATCGAGCCGGCGGCTCCTTCGCGAAGCTCGGATAGGGGACGGGTCTTTGGATCTGCTTGGCGAACACCGCAGGGCTCGAGGTCGGCAGCTCGCATCGGCCGCGCTCGCAAACATAGGCCGTGGCCTTCCCGCCGAGCGCTCGCTTGCCTTCGAGCCAGGGCACGTTCCCTTGCAGGTCTTCTGCGTTCGTCTCCGACACGAGGAGGAACGCCTTGTTGGGGACGAAGCTCTCGCGCAACCGCTTCGCAAGCGGTAAGCCCTCCTCCACACGGTTGGGGGCGATGATCGCGATTTCCAGAGGGGTATCGTAGTAGTGATCCAGCGCGACGAGCAGCCGAGGAAACGCCGTGGGCGCTCGCGCTACTTGGAACGCAAACGAGGCAAACAGGCGCTCGGCACCCTTTCGCCACTTCTCATCGCCGGTGATGTCGTGAAGTCGGAGCAAGTTGTCCGCCGCGACGGAGTTGCCTGACGGCATTGCGCGGTCGTAGGCGGGCTTCTCCCGAACGAGCAGGGCCTCGCCGTCATTGGGTGTCAGGTAGTAACCGCCAGCGGCGTCGAGAAAGCGGGAGTCTTGTTCTGATTGCAGCTCGAGGGCCGCGAGAAGCCAACCGGGATACGCCGTGGTCTGATAGAGGTCGAGACAGGCGGCGACCATGAACGCGTAGTCATCGAGAAAGGCTGTCTCGGCTTTCGAGCCATCCCGGTAGGTCCGCACCAGGCCTTTGCCCTCATCACGCATGTTGCCGAGGACGAACTTGGCGGCAGCCGAGGCTGAATAAACGTACTCGGCGTGACCCAAGGCCCAGCCGGCGCGAGCAAACGCGGAGATCATCATGCCGTTCCAAGCGGCGATGATCTTGTCGTCGCGGATCGGTGGGGGACGCGAGGCCCGCACCTCATAGAGGGTCGAGCGCGCTTCAGACAACACCTCGCTCACCCGCTTCGCAGGCATTCGAAGCGCGGAGCCAACCTGGCGATCGCTCTGGGCGCGGTGAAGGATGTTCCGCCCCTCGAAGTTCCCGCCTTCCGTGACCCCGTACGCGGCCTCGACGACGGCCGCTGCTTCGGCGCCGAGTGCCGCTTCGAGCTCGGCTGTCGTCCATGTGAAGAACCACCCCTCCTCGTCGTGACCACCCGGCACAGGGCTGTCCGCATCGGTCGCGGAGTAGAAGCCGCCCTCCTTGGACGTCATCTCGCGTGCGACGTAGTCGAGGATCTCCCTGGTCACCCGCTCATACGATGCGTCGCCCGTATGTTGCCATCCCTCGAGGTACAGCACGGCGAGCTGGGCGTTGTCGTAGAGCATTTTTTCAAAGTGCGGGACCAGCCACTGCGCGTCGGTGGCGTAGCGGTGAAAGCCGCCGCCCACGTGATCGTAGATTCCGCCGGCGGCCATTCGATCCAGCGTGGTCGTGACCATGGCCGTCGCTCCGGGATCTCGAGCACGGCGCGCGTAGCGCAAGAGCAGGAGGAGCCGGGAAGGCTGCGGGAACTTCGGAGCGCCGGTGAAGCCACCGTCGACCCGGTCGAACTTGGTCGCGAGCTGACTCACCGCAATGGCGATCGTGTTGTCGCTCGGTACGCCGGGCCCAGGTCGCGCGAACGCCATCTGTTCGACGCGCTGGCTGATGTCCTGTGCCCGGGCGATGACCCTCGTCGGGTCGTTCTGATAGACCGCGAGCATCTCGGTCAGGATGTCGATCAAACCCGCACGCGAGCCACGGACGCCGGCTCGTGGCGGGAAGTATGTCCCGCCGAAGAAGGGCTCCTTGTCCGGCGTCATGATGACCGTCATCGGCCAGCCGCCACGCCCAGTGAGGATGTTGACCGCGGTCATGTAGACGCTGTCGATGTCGGGGCGTTCCTCGCGGTCGACCTTGATGGCGATGAAGTGCCGGTTGAGGAACGCCGCAATCTCTTCGTCCTCGAAGGACTCGCGCTCCATCACGTGACACCAGTGGCAAGTCGAGTAGCCAACCGATAGGAAGATCGGCTTGTTCTCGCGCTTGGCCCGCTCGAAGGCCTCGTCGGACCAGGCATACCAGCTCACGGGATTGTGCGCGTGCTGGAGGAGGTACGGGCTCGATTGCTCGATCAGCCGATTCGTGTAGATGGGCGTTCCATCGTCGCGAAGATGGTGCGTCCGTGGCACGTAGTCGGGCCCCTGGGCGGCGAGGGCCTGGTCGAGTCGCTCTTGGAGCTTCTGATCGAACGACACGACGCCGGGCAGCTTGGGATCGCTCTGCGCGCCGGCGCTCGACTCGATCTCGGCTGCGGGCTCCGTCTTTTGCGGCGTGTCACAGGCCAATCCGAAGAAAGCGAGCGGGACCCATGCGACGAGTGGTCCGAGGCCTATTGCTGAGAAGCGTGTCATTTCTAGCCAAACCCTAATGAGAACGGGAACTTGCGGCAGGGTGCTCCTACGGCTACATCCAGTGCACCGCAACCGGATGCAAGGGTCGCAGGTCCGTGATATGCGACGGGCTCGCTTTCGCGGCCCAGGGGCCCGCTTCTACCCGAGTTTCGAGGAACTGTAATCGATGGCTGAGACTACTCCTTCCGTTCCACCGCGAATTTTCGAGCACGTCAGTCGCAAAGACTGGGGCCGCTCGGTGCTCCTATTGGAGATCCCGGACAAGCGCACATTCCTCTTCGAGGATGGCGCAGAGCGCAGCTTCCGCCCGGATTTCTGGCACAAGATGGAAATCATCGAGGTGCAAGGCAACGAGGCCGTCCGTATCGACCGCCTGGCCCGCCGCAACCAGGCGCCGGCCCCAGGATCGACGCGCAAGTCGAAGGCGCCGCCCAAAAAGCCGGACATCACGTTCGAGCAACAGGTCGCGTATTTCATGAAGCTCTTCCCCGTCGGATTCGAGGACGAGGCCTACATCAAGGCCGAGCGCGGAGAGCCGGGGACCAAGGGCGCCGAGAAGCTCAAGGACGCCGCCCTCGAGAAGGCGGAAGACCTTCTCTCGCAGAAGAACCTTCAGGAGCTCATCGACGCCGACAACTACGAAGACCTGCACCAGATGGTCTACGAGTTCCTGACGAGCACGAAGAGCACCACGCAGAAGGCCGAGGCGACGCGCTTCAAGAACCTGTCGGAAGACATGCGAGAGACGTACGCCCAGTCGCTCTATGAGCTCCTCTACGGTGAGCGCACCTACCCGATTCGTTTCGACTCGCTGGTCGCAGCACTCGACATCGAGGGCGGCGCCACCTGGCCGCTCTCGACTCTGCTACCCGCGTTGGTCTACCCCGCCGATCATGTGTTCGTGAAGCCGACCTTCTTCAAGAAGCAGGCGCTGATCCTCGACATCGATCCGAAGTACGACACGGCGCCGAACGCGACGACTTACCAGCAGTTCAACGAGGCCGCCAAGAAGACGATGGAGCTTCTTCAAGAGGCCGGACAGCGGCCGCGCGACCTGTGGGATGTGCATGTCTTTGTTTGTAAGACACTGAGCCCGAAGGCGATCAAAGAAGCCACGGGCGTCGAATAGCGCGTCGCCATGAAGGCGGTGGTCCGGGCGGAATCGTGGCCGATTCGAGGTGAATTTCGAATCGCCCGAGGCGCTCGGTCGACGGCCGAAGTGGTCGTCCTGGAGCTTCATCATCGAGGCCTGGTGGGGCGCGCAGAGTGCGTGCCTTATGCGCGCTACGGGGAGTCGGTCGACTCCGTGCGCGCCTCGATCGAAACCGGCGCGGCGGCGCTCGAAGTCGGCTCGGCGAGAGCGCAGATCGACTCCTTGGCAGCAGGGGCGGCCCGAAACGCGCTCGATTGCGCGCTCTGGGACTTGGAAGCGAAGCGCACTGAGACCCCGGTATGGGCGCTCGCGGGGCTGCCTGCACCCCCGGAACCCGTCGCAACGATGCGCACCGTGAGCGTAGCCTCGCCACGGGAGATGGGCGAAGCCGCACGGGAGCTCGCTCGGGCCGAGGTCATCAAGGTGAAAGTCGATGGCGGACCCGACCTCGAGCGGATCTCGGCCGTTCATGACGCGGCGCCGAGCGCCAGGTTGGTCGTCGACGCCAACGAAGGGTGGTCCGTCGAGCAGGCCGTTGCTTGGCTTCCGCAGCTGACGGCGCTCGGCGTCGTCGTGTTGGAACAGCCGCTCCCTGCCGGCGAAGACGAAGCGCTCGACTCGCTGGGCGACCGCACCGTGCCCATCTGTGCGGACGAATCGTTTCACGACCGAGGCTCGTTTGAACGGGTAGCGGGGCGCTACGACATGATCAACCTCAAGCTCGACAAGACCGGCGGGCTGAGCGAGGCGTTGCTCTGTGCGGAAGAGGCGAAGCGTACGGGCATGCCGATCATGCTCGGATGCATGGTGAGCACCTCACTCGCGGTGGAGCCTGCGATGCTGCTCGCCTCGAGGGCGGCGTTCGTCGACCTCGATGGACCGCTCCTGCTCGACTCGGACCGCGAGGGTGCACTTCACGACCGAGACGGCGGTGTTCTTAGGCCTTCCCCCTCAGTCTGGGGCGGCGCCTAGAAACGCGGTTGTCCCTCGAATCACGGCCGGGTGATTCATGATGAAGGTGTGAATCACAGGCACGACGTGGTGCTCCGCAGCGCCCTCGAGCCGCGTCTCGTCCACGGTCAGCAAGCCATCCCCCGGAACCCCCGGGGCATCTCCGGCGAAGATTGCGAACGGGACATCCGGAACTGGCAGCGTCTCGGCATAGCCTTCCGCGATCTGCGCGTAAGAAGGCCCCATGATGCTTCGCACGACCCCACCCTTGTCGAGCGCGGAAGCCAGTGACGCGCCCCGATTGGGTGGCGCCAGCATGACGATGCGGCTGATGGTCGGCCGCGACAGTGCGTCCAGTGTGAAGAGCTGTCGGACGATCAGCCCACCCAGGCTATGCGTCACGAAGGACAGCCGGTTTGGCGTCGGGATCTCCCCGAGCCGCTTGGCCACGGCGGCCGCGTGCTGCTCGATGGGCTGCCGCATGCTCGGGTAGTCGAGGCGTAGCGTCGCAAATCCTGCGCTCGTCAACGCGCGGTCCATGCGGGCGAGCGAGCGCCGCGTCCTTCCCAAGCCATGCAACAACACCACGAGGTGATCGGCCGAGGCAGCCGAGGTCATCCGCCGAGGTCTGCCTTCAGGCGATCCTGGATCTTGTCATCGCTCGGGTAGATTTCTTCGACGTGTTCGGAGTCGACCAAGGTCGACGTCAGCTTCTTGAGCATGTGTTTGACCGAGCGTGCGTCGGACCCCGCAGTGACCAGCTCGATGAGCAGCGCTTCCTTGCGGTCCGCATCGAGCTCGAGCTCACCTCGTTCGACCATGCCATCGAGCGAGATCGACAAGGCGTGCATGAGTTTCCGGGTGAACGGCGTGTGCTGGAACGGCGGCGGCTCTTCTTGGAACGGCTCGTCTTCATCGGGGGCCGGGACGCTCGCGGCCGTGCGCCAGCCGTCGTGCCGCTCGATCCACTCGGAGGCCAACGCAGCAAGGCGCGAATCGCCCCCTCCCGCCGCCTCGTCTATGATTCGCGGCACGTCGCCGCCATGAATCGCCTGCTCGAAATCGATGAGATGATCAACGAGCGAACGGTGAACGGCATCCATGTCGGACACCGCGATATCGGACGGAAGCTCGAGGCTGCGGCTCGCAAGAAACCGACGCGCCAGCCAAAGCGAGAGCCGCCGCTGCCACCCGTCTTCGCGGTCAACCGGAGCATCGCTGCCGTCGGACTCGACCATAGGCCACTGGCCGCGCGAGATCGCGTCCCAAGCCTCTTGCAGCGGGGTGTCGAGAAGCTCTTCGACGATGAATAGCGCCGAGGTCGGTCCCTCCTCCCACTCGTCGTCGAGGAGCGCCGAGGAATCGCTCTGGACCTCTTGCAGCGCCCCAGCGTCGATGCGGCCCTTCGCATGCTCGACCTGCGCGGTCATCCAGCGAAGCGCGCCCGCGAGGTCGGCGAACTCGAAGTCGCCGCGCATTCCATCTTTGAGCGTGTAGACGCGATGGCGACCTTCGTGATCGGCGATCGTGTCGGCGACAAAGATCACGCCTTCGAGGCCGGGCGCCACGAACGGCTCGACCTCGCCAACTTGAATCGCCCAGTGGAGCCGCCAAGGCCGAGTCGCATCGCCCGCGGCCATACCGGCATACGGAGAGTCGAGCAGCTTCAACAGGCGAAACCCGTGCTCGGCGTCCGATGTGACATGCAGGAGGTCGATGAACGCATCGATTCGCGACTCGCCGAGCTCAGGTGGCTCGCCGGGCTGGCCGAGCGCGTCCCAGTACCCTCGGATTCCCTTTAGAAAGGCCTGCTGCGGCATAGGGCGCGCAAACTAGCCCAATTTCGACGAGGGGACAGCCGAGCGTCGACTTGAAACACGTTCTATTTTTGCCTAGACCCGTCCGAGGCTGAGCTCGAGGGTGTTTTCGAGCCGAGAACACAATGCCGATCGACCAAAACGCATTCAAAGAAGCACTCCGCGGATGGGCGAGTGGAGTGACGGTAGTGACCTCGCGCGCCGGCGACAAGATCCATGGAATGACGGTCTCCGCGTTCTCGAGTGTGTCAGCCGACCCGCCGCTCGTTTTGGTGTGCGCCAACCGGGGCTCGACCACGCACGGGATCATCGAGGAGGGTGGCGTGTTCGCCGTCAACATCCTCGCCGACCACCAGCAAGAGGTCTCGAACTTGTTCTCCTCTTCGAAGTACGAGGACTCGCGGCTGGAACGCGTCAGCTGGAGCGAAGGGCACACCGGCGCCCCGCTCATCGATGACGCGCTGGCTTCTCTCGAATGTACGGTCGCGAGCGCCCACCGGGAGGGCAGCCACACGATCTACATCGGCCGCGTCGAGGCGGTACGCACCAGTGACGCGACCCCGCTCATTTATCACAACGGCGGATACCGCTCGCTCGCCTGCGACGACTAGCTTCCGACGAACTGGCGCCAAAGCATCTCGAGCGTCGTCTCGTGCATGCCGGCCTTCGATGTGTTGTAGGGCGTGAAGTTGACGAGGCGCACGTACGCGACCCGCGCGTCGTCACCCACACCCTCGATGTCCAGGACGTTTAGGCAGCCGGTGTCTTGTTCGAGGCGCCGGTAGATCTGGGGGCCTGCGCCGAGGGCCTGCGCGAGGATCGTGCGGTTGACGACGCCGTGCGCGGCAACGAGAGCGTGGTTCCAGTCATCGCGCCCGAGCAGCGACTGCCATGCGCCCGCGACGCGTTCCCAGAGGTCAGCATAGGTCTCACCGGTGAGGAAGCGCGCGCCGGGCTCCTCGGCTTTCTCGAAGGCCTGAACGAAGGTCGCCTGCATTTCTTCGGCGGTCTCGATCTCCTGAAAATCGCCGGTCTTCGCCTCGCTAAGACCCTCGATGACCGTGATGTCGAGGGCGCGCGGGGCCGTCGCGAGCTCGGCCGTCTGCCGGGTACGGCGGAGACCAGTACAGGCCGCAAAATCGATTGGGGCCTCGCGGAGGAGCTGTCCGAGGGCCTCGGCTTGGGCCAAGCCCTCAGTGTTGAGCGGCGGGTCGTCATCCCCGAGGTCTTGCCCGGGTTCGAAGTAGGACACGGCCCCGTGCCTCGCCAAGTACACTCTGCGTCGCTGCGTCACTGCTGGGCAGCATAGCAGTGGCTACCGAATCGCGCTCCGGGTGCTAGGGTCTTCGATATGAAGCAAGCGAAGTGGGTTGTCATCGTTCTGGCCGCTCTCGCGGTTACGGGGTGCACGAAAAAGGAAACTCCTGCGCCGGCCGCGGAAGAAAAGGCTGCCGCGGAAGAACAGAAGCCGGCCGCGCCTCCCGAGCCGATCCTTCCGCTTCCGGACAGTGCCGACGTCGACATGGACAAGGTGCTGCTTGGACGAAGCCTCTACTTCGACACGGCGCTGTCCGGCGATGGCACGGTGTCGTGCGCGACTTGCCACATGCTCGAGCATGGCGGGGCAGAGCCACGCAAGACATCTACGGGCATTGGAGGTCAAGTCGGCCCCATCAACTCACCGACTGTCCTGAACTCGTCTTACAACTTCGTTCAGTTTTGGGACGGGCGCGCGAAGGACCTTCAGGAGCAAGCCGCAGGCCCCGTGGAGAATCCAGCGGAGATGGGCGCCAAGTGGCCGGACGTCGTCGAGCGCTTGAAGAAGAACGAAGAGTACGCGACCGCGTTCACCAAGCTCTATCAAGATGGCATCACCAAAGACAACGCGACGGACGCGATCGCCGAATACGAGAAGTCGCTGATCACGCCATCGCGCTTTGATGCCTACCTCAAGGGCGACGACGCAGCGATCACGGACGCAGAAAAGAAGGGGTATGCGACCTTCAAGGAAGTCGGCTGCACCGCCTGCCACTCCGGAATCCTTGCCGGGGGCTCGATGTTCCAGAAGCTGGGCCTCGTGAAGGACTACTTCAAAGACCGCGGCACAGAGATTACCGAAGCCGACCTTGGGCGCTACAACGTGACGAAGAAGGACCAGGACAAGCACTTCTTCAAGGTCCCGACGCTGCGCAACGTGGAGCTCACGTCGCCGTATCTCCACGACGGCTCACGCGCCACGCTTGAAGAAACCGTGAAGGTCATGGGGACATACCAGCTAGGCCGCGACCTCACAGACGCACAGGTCAATAGCATCGTCACGTTCTTGAAGAGCTTGACGGGCACCCTGCCGGCGCACGCCAAGCCGTAGCGCTAGCTCAGCCCACGACCTGCAGCTTCACGGTTTCCGCGTCGTAGTCTTGCCGCGGCTCCGGGGCCGGGATGTACTCGTGCGATGTCGGGACCTCGGCGTCGTCAGCCTTCGGCACGACCCGTCGCACGAGCGCCTTCCATGCGTCTTTCGGGGCCGGGAGTTTCTCCTTGCCCTCCACGTACAGGAGCCGCGCCAGTGACGGCAGATAGGGACTCATCTTGTCGTAGGTTGCTTTGGCCGCCGGCAGGTCACGCTTGATGAAAGCCATGGTGCGCATCGCACTGCGGGTGGCGTGCACCTTGGCCCGGCCAAGCCTCCCCTTGCCGACGAGCGGGCCGATCTCATGGATCAGGTCCGCACCCGTTCCCGCAACGACGTGCGGGGCCTTGTAGAGCGTGTGCCCGTAGCGCGAGTTCTTTTCGAGGAACTCGCGAGCCTGCGCCTCCGTGATCCCGTGATGCGCGAGGGCGTCTTGAAACTCCTGACGGGCGCGCTCTCTCGCTTTGAACATGTACATCTGGACGCGCGAGTAGAAGTTGACGGCGCCATCGCCGCTGGTCTCGACAGGACAGTAGATGGCTTCCGGGTGAAGCTCGGTGATCACGGTTTGGATGCCGTCGGAGACACCCGAGCTCGGCATGCATCCAAAGGGCTTCACACTCAGCGTCATGTGTGCCTTCTGCTGGGCGACGTTGAGCACGAGCTTGGCGACCTCCATGTGACCCTCGCCGCCACGGAGCTCGTTGTTGTAAAAGCTGTGACCGACCTTGGCGATTTCATCCATGTCGGGGAGCTTCTGCCCCTTGAGCCCGGAGGCGGCACAGAACGCCGCAAACGTCGCCCGGAGCGCAAGCTCGCCGAGCCAAACGCCCGCCATCTTGTAACCCACGTCGGAGCCCTCGAGGCCGTAGTACGATTCGTCCGTATCGCGCAGGGTCATGCGGAGCTCGGTGTCGTGGCGCATCTCCCAAAGGGTGTAGAGCAGCCAGTTCACCAATATCTGGATGTCGTTCTCGCCGCCCTCGGACTCGACGAAACGCTGGAGGTGGTAGTTCCCGTCGCCCTCGGTCGTCATCGCCCAGAACTCGCCGATGATCGCGACCTTCGGCTTGGCGCGAAGGCGATCGACCTCGACGGCTTCCAGGTATTTGCGCCCGCGCCAGAGCGCGCGGAGCACGCTCTCGTTCTTCTCGAGGGCGTCCTGCACTTCGCGTTTCATCGCTGCGATGGCTCGATCCGTGGCGCCCTCTTCGACCTCGTAGGGGCGAACGCGGTAACTGAGAGCGTTGATCGCATCGCCTGCGAACAGGCCGCGTGCCAGCGCCATGAAGAACTGCGGATTGAGCACCAGACCGACCTCTTCGCCGGTCGCCTGCTTGAAGCCCGCCTGCTGCTGGAAGAGCACGACGCGGAAGCCGTCGAACCCTGCGTCTCGGAGCGCCTTGCGGTACTCGGTGACGTACATGCCGAAGCGGCAAGGGCCGCATGCGCCCGCTGTGAGGAAGACGTAGTTGTCGATGATCTCTTGGGTGCTGAGGCCTTCTTCGTCCCGAAGGCGCGAGAGCTCTTTCACCAGATTGCCGACCGTGAAGTAGGTCGGATTGCACTGAGCCTTGTTGCCAAACTCTTTGCCAAACCGGAGCGACGCGACGTCCGCACACTCCATCGACCGGGTGTTGTACCCAATGCCCTTGAGCGCGGAGGCAACGAACTCGTCGTGCGCCATCGTGAGGCCACCGTTCAGTATTGTGGTCGTGGGCCGCTCTTTCGCGGAGAAGAACGGATTGACCATGGCGTCGGTCCACTGCTCGCGCTTCTCGTCGAGGCCGAGCTTGGCCCTCTCCTGAGCTTCGAATTCGGCGAGCTCTTTCTCGATGTCGATCTCAAATCCATCAGCCATGTCTAGCCCCTTCACACGCGGACGAGCTTGCCGTCCTTGGTTTTCCTGCCGAGACGAACCAAGCCTTCCGATACCGCACCCGAAGCGAGACCGTCCTCCTCGGCCTTGGCCGGTTCGACGCGGTACTGGTTGACTCTGTCTGCGAGCTCATGAATCTGCCGTTCCAGCCCGAGGTCAGCCCGCCGGTGGCCGGCAAGCTGCTGCTGTTTCATGCGCAGGAGCTCGAGGCGCTTCTCGTCGATGCGCCGTTGAAGCTCGACCTTGCGCGACGCGACGTCCTCGAGGTGCTCCTCGCGAAGCTTCAACGAGTGCGCATAAGTCTTCACGCGAATCTTGATCGATCCGCCCGGCTTGTTGGCGTCGATGTCGTGCAAGGACGACGACGGCACGCCGCTCTTGGCCACGATGCTGTCGATGATGCCGTAAGTGGGGGCGTCGTGGCCGCACTTGAAGCTACTCAAGTCGAGAATGGCGACGTTTGGATGCCGCGATGCGAACTTCGCCGCCCACACCTTCTGCGCAGAATTGGCGGAGTAGTTCTCGGGCCACACGTCGTTGACGCCGAGGACGTCTTCTTCTTCGTCGCCGTAGAAACGCTGAAGCCACTCCCGGTCCTTTGGGATCGAGCGCATGCTCAGAATCGGGTAGCCCAATACCTGAAACTCATCCGGGATTCCGTGATGCAGCCCGGGGTCGAGATGGTATGGGCGGCCGAGCACGAGAATGGCGATCTTGTTGTCGTATTCGACCTGATCTAGGATCGCCCTGCCCTTGTTTTGCAGGTCCTGGTCGAAGCGCTCGAGCGCAGCGAGGCCTTCCTGGGTCGCAAAATCGCTCTCGTCTTCGGTCACGCCGAGCACACGTTCGAACACTTCGAACATCGCGCGCTTCAGCAGAGTCGGCTCGGAGAAACTGAACGCCGGCGCCAAGTACTCGATGCCGCGATTGCCGAAGTAATCCTGCTCCTTGGTGAACGCGGCCTTCATGACGTCCGGCGTGCCCGCTACGATGGGGCAGCTCGCATTGTCGACCGTTCCGGTGACGAAGTTCGGCACGTGGGTGAGGATCGGAAAGAAGATGGCGTCGAACGGTGACTGCTCGTGCTTGTGAAAGAAGAGCTGGTGGAAATGCGCCTGGGCGACCTTCGAAGGATAGCAAGGGTCGACGGAGCCATACTTGCCGCCCTCGGCGAACATCTCCTCGGAGCTCGGGTCGCTGAACACGATGTTCTTGGGCCGCACACCGAGCACCTCGAGGTACGTCCGGAAGAACGGAGCGGTCGAGTACATGTTGAGCACCCGGGGAATGCCCACCCGCCACTGCGCGCGCTTCTTGGCCGCTTCCTCTGATGAGCGTTCGAAAGTGCGTGTGAACTTGCTCCGTTCGATCGCGCCGAAGAACTTCCGTTCTACTTTGACGTCCTCTACGGGAGTGCCTGCATCCGGCATCGCTTGAACGTGCGCGACTCGCTTGAAGGCCTTCAACCCCTCGTAGGTTACGAGGTTCGGAAACTCCTTCATGATCTTCCGGCGCTCTTTGACGAGCGCCTCCATGGCGTCCTTGGACTCGACCATCCCCTTCTCGCAGGAGAAACCGCTGATATACCGGCTCGTGGAGCCGTCGGGGCGGAAAGCGTCGATGAACGTGCGCGAGCAGTTGTTCGCGCAGAAGTGACAGGTGGTCGTTTCGTCGTTCTTCGTTTGATACTCGAGGTCGATTGCCGAGTTCAAGCCGATGAACGTAGAAGAGCCGCGTCGCCGGACGACGCGAAGCGTCTCCATCGCCGCGCCAATGGCCCCGGCCTCGCCGCTGTGCGGGTGCACGAAGACCTCGGCATTCGGGACGCGTTCTTTGATGTAGTCAACCTGCGCTTTGACGGCCGCCTTGTTGTACTGCGTGCCGCCCTGGAGAACGAACTTGCGTCCGAGCGCCGCCATGCGCGGAACGCCGACGACGTACTGCCAGACATTCTTCGGCAGCACCTGTGCAAGCCCGGCGAGAAGCTCCTCTTTGCTGAAGCCCTCTTTTTGAAAGTTGACGCGGTCGGTATCGAGGAAGACGGCGCAGCCATAGCTGAACTTCGGCGCGAGATCGGCCTTGAACGCCGTGTCCGCGTACTCGGTAACGGGCAGTCCGAACTGATCGGCCATTGCCTGGAGGAGCATCCCGTTACCCGCGGAGCACTGGTTCGAGAGCTTGAAGGTCTTGATGTCACCGTTCTCCATGAACAGGACTTTGATGTCCTGCCCACCGATGTCGCAGATGACGTCGACGTCGCCGAAGTAGTGCGTGGCGCTCATCATGTGGGCAACCGTTTCAACGATGTTCACGTCGGCCTTGACGCACTCTTCGAGAACGTCAGCTGCGTACCCAGTCGCACCGAAGCCGAGCACCTCGATCTCGGCGCCCTTCGCATTCATGCGCCCGCGCAGTTCGCCGAGAAGCTCTTTGGCGTCTTGAATGGGGTTGCCCTTCGAAAGGGCGTACGCCTTCATCAAGACCTCGCCCTCTTCGCTCAGAAGCACGGCCTTGGACGAAGTGCTCCCGCCATCGAGACCGATGACCGCGCGCACCGTCTCCGTCGTGACCTCGGGCTCGACGAACACGGGGATGTCATAGGCCTCGAGGAACTGCTCGAGCTCGGCGTCGTCACGCGCCAGGGGAGGCCCCGCACTCTCACCAAGGCGCTCTTTGCGACCCTCGGTGATGTAGCGCCGAAGGCCGTCGAGGCCCTCGTACACACCCACGTGCGCGGGCTCGTGCATGCCATAGATGACCGCGCCGTAGGCCGCGTAGAGCGCAGCGTTGTCGGGAACCGGAATCAGCTCCTCGATCGGCACGTCCTTGGGGTAGTCGTACCCGCGCTCATCCCAGGTCTCGGGAATACGCTTGCGCCAACATTCTTGAAGGAACGGCAGGAAGGTGTTCGGCCCACCGAGCAGGAGCACCTTGTGCCGGAGCGTGTTGCCGCGCGTGAGCACGGAAAGGTTCTGCATCACGATCGCGTCGGCGAGCGAACACATGATCTCATTGGAAGGAATCCCGGTCTTCACGAGATTGACGATATCGGTCTCGGCGAAAACGCCGCACTTGGCCGCGACGTGATGGAGATGTGTGTCGTCGAAATGGAGCTTCAACGTCTCCTCGGAGGGCATCCCGACCTTGATCATGCACTTGTCGATGGTCGCGCCGGTCCCTGATGCGCACTTGTCGTTCATCGAGGCGATGGCGGCCTTGTCACCGGTCTTCTCGTTCTCCTTGAACACGATGATCTTCGCGTCCTGGCCCCCGAGCTCGACGACGGATCCCGCGTCCGGATGGAGCGTCTCGACGGCGAGCGTGACGGAGTTGACCTCTTGTACGAACTTGGCGCCGAGCGGCGCTTCGAGCGGCTTGGCTCCGGAACCGGTCGCGAACACGCGAATGTCTTCGCAGCCGAGCTCGGAAAGAACCTGCCCAATGCGCACCATGAAGTCGAGAACGCACTCGGCCTGCTTGGTGTGATGACGTTGGTAGTCGCTCCAGACGATGTCCTTCGTCTCCGGATCGACGATGACGGCCTTCACCGTCGTGGACCCTACGTCCAACCCTACGATCGCTCTATTCATTAGAACGGCTGCGCCCTTCCCTCTTGAGGTGAAGTAGGTAAACACAAGCTCTGGTGAAAGTCACGCGACTTGGCTTGCAAACGGGGAACGTCGACGTCACACCAGGGGCCATGAGCAAGGTCTTGATCATAGGCGCAGGCGGAGTCGGCGGGGTCGTCACGCACAAATGCGCAGCCGATGCCGAAACGTTCTCGGAAATCACGCTTGCCAGCCGCACTCTGGCGCGCTGCGAAAAGATCCAGAAACAGGTGCGAGAGCTCCGCGGTCGTGAGATTGAAATCGCCCAAGTGGATGCCGACGACGTCGCACAAACGGTGGCGCTGATCAAACGGGTACAACCGGACCTGCTTATCAATGTCGCGTTGCCCTATCAGGACCTGCCTCTGATGGATGCCTGCCTCGAAACCGGCGTAGACTACCTCGACACGGCGAACTACGAGCCTCCGGACGAGGCCAAGTTCGAATACAAATGGCAATGGGCTTACCAAGAGCGCTTCGAATCTGCCGGAATCATGGCGCTCTTGGGTTCGGGCTTCGACCCCGGCGTCACCAACGTTTTCTGTTCCTACGCGCACAAAGAGCTCTTCGACGAGATCGACACCATCGACATTCTCGACTGCAACGGTGGCGACCACGGACACCCTTTCGCGACCAACTTCAACCCCGAGATCAACATCCGCGAGATTACACAGCGCGGTCGCTACTGGGACAACGGCGAGTGGGTGGAAATCGACGCGATGTCGGAGTCACGCATGTTCGACTTCCCTGGTGTTGGTGAACGCAAGGCGTATCTGCTCTATCACGAGGAGCTCGAGTCCTTGAGCCAGAACATCCGTGGCCTGAAACGGATTCGATTCTGGATGACGTTCGGTGACGAGTACATCACGCATCTTCGCGTGCTCCAGAACGTGGGCATGACGAGCATCGATCCCATCGAGTACGAGGGCAAAGAGATCGTCCCGATTCAGTTCCTCAAAGCACTGCTCCCGGACCCGTCGACGCTTGGCGAGAACTACACGGGCAAGACGAGCATTGGTTGTCTCATCGAAGGCCGAAAAGACGGTCAGCCCCGGAAGGTCTTCATCTACAACATCTGCGACCATGAAGAATCATGGAACGAGGTGCGCGCGCAGGCGGTGTCCTACACGACAGGCGTGCCCACGATGGTCGGCGCCAAGATGATGCTGACGAACCAATGGCGCGGACGCGGAGTGTTCAACATCGAGCAACTGGATCCGGAGCCGTTCCTGAAGGAGCTCGCGGTCCGAGGCCTTCCTTGGCATGTGAAGGAGATGTAGTGCGCGCGTGTGAGCAGCTCGACCTCGAACGCGTCGATTCCCCCGCGTACGTAATCGACCTTGCCATGCTCGAGCGCAACCTAGAGCTCCTGGCGCACGCCCAAGCCGCCGCAGGGGCGACGATTCTGCTCGCCCTCAAGGGTTTCGCAGCCTGGTCGACCTTCCCACTCGTCGGAAAATACCTCGACGGCGTCGCGGCAAGCGGACCAGACGAAGCGCGCCTCGGGCGCGAGGAGCTCGGGAAGCAAGTCCATACGTACTGCCCGGCGTTCGGCGAGGCGTCGCTGCGCGAAACGATCCGGTACTCGGACCACGTGATCTTCAACTCGCCGTCGCAGATCGACCGCTTCCGCTCAATCATCGATGAGCACTCCAAAGACGTCAGCTTCGGCCTGCGTGTCAATCCACAGCACTCGGAGGTCGAGGTTCCGCTGTACGATCCGTGCGCACCTGGCTCACGCTTGGGCGCCACCAAGGATCAGCTCGTGAAGGCGAACCTGCGGGGCATCGACGGGCTGCACTTCCACACCCTGTGCGAGCTTGGCGCCGACGCGCTCGAGCGGACGCTCGAGGTGCTCGAAGAACAGTTCGCACCGTGGCTCGACGAAGCCAAGTGGGTGAACTTTGGCGGAGGGCATCACATCACGAAACCCAACTACGACGTGGGTCTGCTGGTCGACCTCGTTCGAAATTTTCGGCATGACCACCGGGTCGACGTGTACCTCGAGCCCGGGGAGGCCATCGGGCTGAACGCCGGCGTCCTGGTAGCCTCCGTGCTCGACCTGGTCGAGAGCGACGGCCCGATCGCGATCCTCGACACGTCGGCGACCGCCCACATGCCCGACGTGCTCGAAATGCCTTACCGACCGGAGATCCGGGGCGCGGCGGAGCCGGGCCGGCTCGCCCACACCTACCGGCTCGGCGGTCTGAGCTGTCTCGCCGGCGACATGATTGGAGCGTATTCCTTCGACGAGCCGCTTAGCGTGGGAGACAAGCTCGTCTTCGAGGACATGGCCCACTACACGATGGTGAAAACCACGACGTTCAATGGCGTGAGGCTTCCCTCCATCGCGCTATTCGACCCCCGCGATGACTCGTATCGGGTGCAGCACAGGTTTGGCTACGAAGATTATCGAAATCGGCTTTCTTGAGCCTTGAACTTCGGTAGGGAGCAGTAAGACTCGCGCGATGGCCGATTTCTCCGATTTCACCTCATATGCAAACGAAACCGGCGCGCGGCTGAGTGACCAGCCGTTGCTCTTCGAGACCACCAAACATCTCGATGTCACGCAGCAAGAGCTGTTCAACTACGTAACGGACTTCGATCGGCTGAGCGAGTGGATCTGGGGGTCGAAGAAGACTTGGGCTGACAACACCAACGCCGAGCAGCCGGGTCAGGTGGGTTCGGTACGGATGATTCAAGGAGCCTTTGGCAAGCCGTTCCGCGAGGTCGTCAAAGCGTACGAAGCACCGCGCATGTTGGCGTACTCAGCCCCCGACGGTGCTCTATTCGGCCTGTGCACGGACCATCTGGGTGTGCTGACCTGTGAGCCGCATCCGGACGGGGGCACCGTCGTGTGTTGGCAGGCCTATGGTCGGCTCGCGAGCAATCGCGCCAAGGCTTGGGGTGGGAAAAAGCTGTTCCAAGTCGCGCTCAGCAACGGTATGAAGAACCTGGAGCGAAAGTTCGCTCTTCGCTGAGCGCATGGAGCTCATCCGCAGCAACCGAACCGAAGCTCTCGCGGACGCACTCGCGGCGAAGGTTCGCAAACATCCGCTCGGTCCCTTCGAAAAAGACGTGGTGGTCGTGCAGAGCCGCGGCATGGAACGTTGGCTGATGCTCGGGCTCGCCAAGCGCCTCGATGTCTGGGCCAACCCCTGGTTTCCGTTTCCACGCGCGCTAATCGAATGGGTGCTCGGCGAGCTCGATGCCGGTCAGCCGGACGGCGCCAAGGCGTACGATCGCGCGCGGATGAAGTGGACGGTGGCGGAGCTTCTCCTGCAAGCCCCCCCGACCGACCTAGCAAGCTATCTTTCCGCCCCCCGCGACGACGACCGGCTTCTGCGGCTCTCGACCTCGATCGCCTCGGTATTCGACGAGTACGTCATGTATCGGCCCGACCTGCTCGATCGTTGGGTGAAGGGCGAAGAGGACGCCTGGCAGGCCGACCTCTGGCGTCGGGTCGTCGACCAGCTTGGGCCCCATGATCTGGCTTCGCGCATCGACAAGGGGATTGGAGCTCTTCGCTCGGCGGAAGCCAACGGCGCAATTCGGCTTAGCCGCCTTCATCTGTTTTCGCTCGAAACACTCCCGCCGCTCTTTCTACGGTTCTTCGGCGAGCTTGCGAAGGTTATCCCGACGACGGTCTACTCGCTCGAGCCCTCCAATCAATACCTCGGCGACGTCCCGATGAAATCGGAGCGCGCATCGGCTGAGGCGGGGGAGCAAGACGGCCATGCATTTCTCTCCGACGTCGGACGTCTGTCGCGAGACTTCCAGCAGCTTCTGATCTCGGTGGAGGATCGCGCTGGCGACGCGGGCGACTTGTTCACCGAACCGGGGCGCTCGACGCTGCTGCAGTCGGTGCAGTCGGACATCCTCGAGTTCAAGAGCCCACCGCCTCGAACAGAGCGACAGATCATCGACCCAAGCGATACGTCGATCTCGATTCATGCATGCACCGGCCCCATGCGAGAGGCCCAGGTGCTGCACGATCTCGTGCGCGGCGCGCTCGAAGAGGACGCGGACCTTCGCCCGGAAGACATCGTCGTCATGACGCCGGACCTCGATACCTATGCCCCCGTCTTTCGGGCGGTCTTTGGCGAGCGGGGGGAGCACCGCATCCCCTACGAGATCCACGATCGAAAGACCCGCGAGGATGCCTCTTTCTACGACGATTTCCTGGCGATCCTAGAAGTGCTGGACTCGCGCTTCTCTGTTCTCGATGTGGTGCGCCTCATGGATTCGAGCTCCCTCAGTGAGGGCTTTCGGTTCGATCAAGACGAACGCGCACGGCTGACGGACCTTCTGGCGGCGGCGGGGGTTCGCTGGGGGATCGACGCCAAGCACCGGGCTGAGCTCGAGTTCCCGGCCGAAGCAATCCACACCTGGCAGGCTGGCTTCGAGCGCCTCTTTGTCGGGTTTGCATCGGTTTCGGATTCCGTGTCGGTGTTCGAAGGGGTTCTGCCGCGCGGTGCGCCGAGCCTCGGCGATGTCGAGCTCCTCGCGCGCTTGTCGCGCCTGTGTGAGCTGCTCTTCGATTTCCAACGGCAGACACGGCAACCGCTGAAGCTCGATACGTGGGCGGACTTGCTCGGACGGCTCTGCGGCGATCTGTTCGCCGAAGATGACGACCTCGGTCCGGCGGTACGGGTGCTCCGAGACGCGCTCGGCAATCTTCGGACGCTCGCTGGCGAGGGCGGCTACACGGGCGCTGTTGCTCTGAAAACGGTGCGGCGAGAGCTGGAAAACTGGTTGGTGCGTGAGACGCCAGCGGTCGGCTTTCTTCGCCGCGGCGTGACACTCACCGAGCTCGTCCCACTTCGCTCGGTGCCGTTCAAGGTCGTTTGCTTGGCAGGCATGAACGAGGATGCTTTCCCGCGCGCCGACGATCGCCCGAGCTTCGATCGAATCCGTGACGAACACAGACCGGGCGATCGCAACAAGCGCGATGACGACCGGCACTCTTTTTTGCAGGCGCTGCTCTGCGCGCGTGAGCGTTTGATCATCACGCACAGCGCGCCTGCGACGAGCCTTCGTACGGGCGCGAACCCGTCGCCGATCGTGTGGGAGCTTCAGGAGGTCGTTCAGGGCTACTACCGGGCAGTGACGGATGGAGAGGTCGTCGAGCCTCAGGAGCACCCCCTCCACGCATTCGACCCCGCCTATTTCACTGGCGACGCGCTACCCCAAAGCTTCTCGTCCCGGTACGCGGAGATCGCGCGCACCGTTGCCCAGCCGCCAACCCCACGGCGCGCCGTCGAGCTCACGGCTCCGCCCTCGGAGCAGGAAGGGGCGGTGTCAGTCGGCGAGCTCACGCGTTGGCTGTGGAACCCGGTGGCCGCGTTCATCGACGACGTGCTGA
>JBATLA010000512.1:0-1533 GCA_049669945.1 Polyangiales bacterium
CCAGCACGGGCGCCGAGCTTTGGATCGGCGGATTGCTGTGCGGCATCGTCGTGGCGCTGCCAACCTACTTCCTGACCCGATGGGGCATCAACGCCCCCTATGGTATGCGCGGCGGCGGCCCAGGGGCGCCGGGAATGAATCTGCTCAACGGCAAGCCACTACAACACCGCGCCACCGTCGAGGTGGCGCCCGGAGACGTCTTGCGGGTTGAAACGCCGGGCGGCGGTGCGTGGGGTGACCCGGCATGAACCTCCGCAACGTGTGGCGGCGTCTGCAACAGATCGTCGTCCACAACATCCTTCACCTAGACGACACGCCGCACCGAATCGCCTGGGGCGTGTTCATCGGTGCAATCATCGCATTCACGCCGACGCTCGGACTGCAGATTCTCCTCTACATCCCGATCGCCACCTTGCTTCAAGCGAACAAGGTCTCCGGCATTCCGATTCTGTTCATCAGCAATCCGTTCACCGCCGTGCCCCTCTACTACATGACCTGGAAGGTCGGTGCCGCGGTGATGCAGCCGGAGAAGGAAGTCACCCCGGCGACGATCCAGCACTGGCTCGGCAGCACCGGCCGCGCGCTGAAGAACGACGGGCTCGGCCGGCTCCTCGAGGCGGATTTCTGGCAGCAAGCGGGCCGCCTCCTCGCCAGCACGGGCGCCGAGCTTTGGATCGGCGGATTGCTGTGCGGAATTTTCGTGGCGGTGCCGACCTACTTCCTTACGCGATGGGGCATCAACGCCGTCCGGCATTTGCGGGAAGGGCGCCGGCTGCCACACGGCCCGATGGACCGCTAAAAGGAGAAGCCGACGGGTCGACGGAGCGATGGTGGTGGCAGGCCGTTACCGCCAACCCGTCGGCCGGAAGCTAGGCCTTCTTGCTCGAGCCCTCGATGCGCTCAGCGAGCTCGCCCATCGATTTCGCGACGGTGCTGATCATCTCGGAGGTGTTCGTGAGCGTCTTCGCGGCCGCGTCGATCGCGTTGCGCGAAACACCGAGCCACAGCGCCGTCACTTGACGTCCAAGGGACACGGCCGCTCCTGCAGCCTCCGTTACCTGATCGACCGCAGCGTTGACGTTCTCTTCTACTTTGCTTTGGATTTGTTCTTGCTCAGTCATCGGTTTGCTCCTGGTTGGGTGTCGATGCTTGGGGTAAGGCGTTCCTGCCCGTGATCAGTTTTCGGCGGGGGTCCTCGAACAGGACCATGAAGGCCTCGGAACCCGCAGCCAGCTTGTCTCCGGTGAGGCCGCAGACGGTGTCGTGCACCAGCGTGATCGGCGTGGCGCCCACCGCGCCCGCGAGCGGGTCGGCCGGATCCGTCGTCGCCCGGGAAGGCTCATCACTGAGCTGTTCCGTCGACTTCCGGCGGATGCGATGCCGTTCAGAGGCGAGCTTCTCGGCGACCCCACGGAGCTCGTCCTCAGCCTTGGCCCCGACGACATCGATGGTGTCGAGCGCATCCTCGAGCAGCGCCCGGACGACATTCGACACGGGAACCCGCCACGCATTGGCCACCCGCTTGAGCTCCTG
>JBATLA010000513.1:0-2041 GCA_049669945.1 Polyangiales bacterium
GCCAAGGTCAGCGCCGGCTCACTCATCTTGGAGTCCACCTTCACCTCGATCGTCGACCTCGCCAAGGAGCACTACCGGTTCTTGCCCGTGGGGCGGCTGCTCGAACACCGTTTCATGACCCGCGAGCTCGCGAAAGAAGTCGCGTGCCCCATCCTCGTGGCCCACGGCAGCGCGGACACACTGATCGGCGTGCATCACGGCCGAGAGCTCGCACGTCTGTTTCACGCCGACGAGTACATCGAGGTGCCACGCATCGATCACGCCGACTTGCTCTTCGTCGGCCAGACTGCCGAGCGCTACCTGAAGTTCCTAGAGGCGGCGATTCCCGGGCCGGACTGACTCCCACTGTCGCCTCGACAGGCCAAGTGAAACATGTTCTAGTTCTTGTCCATGCCTAAAGGGAAGAAAACACTCGCTCCAAAGCCAGCCGATACCCCCTTGGTGGTGACCAAGGCGAACGGCGACGCGTGGGACCAAGAAGCCGAAGTGATCGTGGTGGGGTTCGGTGGAGCCGGCGCCTGCGCAGCACTCGAAGCGAAGGCTGAGGGCGCGCGCGTGCTGGTTCTCGACCGGTTCCACGGCGGGGGCGCAACGGCGATCAGCGGCGGCGTGTTCTACGCAGGCGGTGGCACGCACATTCAGAAAGAGGCCGGCATCGACGATGACGCGGACGAGATGTTTCGCTACCTGTCGCTCGAGGTGAAAGGGGTCGTGTCGGAGCCGACGCTTCGCGATTTCTGCGAGCGCAGCGTGGAGAACCTCGAGTGGCTCGAGGGACACGGCGTTCCGTTCGAAGGCTCGCTTTGCCCTTACAAGACCAGTTACCCAACGGACGACTACTACCTCTACTACTCGGGCAACGAGGGATTCTCGCCGTACAAAGACGCAGCCAAGCCAGCACCGCGCGGGCATCGCGCCAAGGGCGCGGGGCTTCCCGGTGAGAGCTTCTACGAGCCGCTTCGCGCTTCCGCCGTGCGCGCGGGCATCGAGGTCGAATACGAAGCGCGGGTGACTCGCTTGGTCATCGACAGCGGCAACCAGGTCCTCGGTGTGGAGTACCGAAAGGTCAAGGAAGGCTTCTGGAGCCAGCTTCACCGGAAGCTTCACCAGGCTGGAATCGCCATCGTGAAGTACAACCCGAAGCTTGCCGCGAAGCTCCGCCGCCGATGCTTCCAGATCGAGGCAGAGCACTCGGTCGCCACCCGCGCCCGCGCCACTAAGGGCGTCATCCTCGCGGCGGGCGGCTTCATCTACAACCGAGAGATGGTCAAGGAAGTCGCCCCGAAATACCGGACCGGAATGCCGCTCGGCACCACGTCCGACAACGGGAGCGGCATCCTTCTCGGAACGAGCGTTGGCGCAAAGACCGACCTGATGAATCGCGTCTCCGCCTGGCGCTTCATCAACCCCCCGGAGGCGTTCGCGACGGGCATGATCATCAACAAGAACGGCGAGCGCTACATCAACGAGTTCATGTACGGTGCGGCCGTCGGCGAGGCGATGGTCGAGGAAAACGACGGCGAAGCGATCCTCGTGATCAACGGCGAGCTCAAGAAGCTCGCGCGCGAGCAGTGCAAACCAGGCAAGGCGCAATGGTTCCAGCGCGCCCCGGCGCTCTTGAACCTCTGGTTCAACAGCAAAGAGGCCAAATCGATCGAAGATCTCGCCAAGATCATCAAGGTCCCCGCCGAGACTCTGCGAAAGACCCTCGATGACTACAACGACGCAGCCGAAGGCAAGTCGGCCGACCATTTCGGCAAAGACGCGGAGAAGATGCACGCCATGCGGAGCGGACCGTACTACGCGATCAACGCGGGCATCCGCAGCAAGCGCTTCCCCTGTCCGACCCTCACCCTCGGCGGCCTCGTCGTGGACGAGCACACAGGGCAGGTGCAAGGGCAAGACGGAGGCGTGATTCCCGGGCTCTACGCTGCGGGCCGAAACGCCGTTGGCGTCTGCTCGAGGCAGTACGTGAGCGGCCTGTCGATCGCCGATTGCGTGTATTCCGGTCGCCGCGCAGGCGGTGCAGCAGCCCGCGGCG
>JBATLA010000514.1:0-8238 GCA_049669945.1 Polyangiales bacterium
GTTCGGGCCGGCGTATAGAGCGCGAGCGGCCTGCGCCGTGATCACCACGTGCGTCATGTAAAGCACCGCGGACTGCCTGGCGCAGTCTCAGGGAGACCTCTCGGAAGCTGCCGAGTTTGGGCAGGCATGTGTGGATGCGGTCGACGACTTGGCCGCTTGCATTGCAGGAGGCTCTTGCGCGGACTTCGAGGCATGCAGCGACGAGATCCCCGCCGACAGCTATCCGTGCAAGGCGGAGGACGACGCCGTCGACGCGTGTTAGTGCGCGGCCCGCTCAGCGCTCTTCGAGCAGTACGCCGGGGTTCAGGATCCACTTGGGGTCGAGCGTCGACTTGAGCCCGGTGAGTGTCTTTGTGAAGAGCCCGCCGCGCTCGCGTTCGTACCAGGGGCGGTGGTCGCGGCCGACGGCGTGGTGGTGGGTGATGGTGCCGCCGTTGTCGATGATGGCGTCTGACACCGACGCCTTGATCGCATCCCAGGTCTCGAGCTGTCTGCCGGGTTCGCTCCAGGCGACGATGCTGTAGTAGGGGGCCGGCCCATCCGGATAGATGTGGGTGAAGCGGCAGGTGATCAGGCCACGCCCTCGGCAATGCGCGTCGAATGCACGTTGTGCCGCGTCGATGACGCTTTGGTGGAACGACTCAAACTGGTCCCAGGTGACGGCGGTCTCCAGAGTCTCGGTGACCATGCCCTTACGCGCCATGATGTCTCGGATGTAGGGCGCCTTGATGAAGTTGTTGCGCCAGTTCCCAGCTGCGCCCGAGCGCACCCGTGATTCGGTGTGCATGACCTTGCGGCGGTTGTAGCGGCCACCGTGCTCGCGGCACACGTCGAGCGCCTTGGCCATCGCGTCTTTTTGCGGGTAGCGCTCCGATTCGAAGCCGAGCAGCAGCATGGCGTTCCGCCCGTCGCCGAGGCCCATCGACACCGCTTCCATTCGGCTGACGAGGCGGCAGTTCACGGGGTAGAGCTTGCCTTGGGAGAGTGCGCGCACCGCCCTCGCGCCGGTGATGAAATCGTCGAACTTCACCGTGACCGAAGAGCGATAGCGCGGGCGCGCGTGAAGACGAATCCACGCTTCGGTGATGATGCCGAGCGTGCCTTCGGAGCCGAGCCACATGCGTTCCTGGCTCGGCCCTGCGCCCGACGCGGGTAGGCGGCGCGTTTCGTGGACCCCCTGCGGCGTCACGACGCGGACCGACTCGAGGATATCATCGATGTGTGTGTAGAGCGTGCAGTAGTGGCCTCCGGCGCGCGTCGCGATCCAGCCGCCCAGGGTCGAGAACTCGAAGCTCTGCGGGTAAAAGCGCGGACTCAGACCGTAGGGTTTCAGCGCGGCCTCGAGTGCGGGCCCGTAGATGCCGGCCTGCACGCGCGCGGCGCGCGACTTCTCGTCCACTTCGAGCACCGCGTCGAACTTGCGCATGTCCAGGGTGATCGTCCCTTTATAGGCAGCGGACCGCGTGGGCTCCACGCCGCCCACGACGCTGGAGCCGCCGCCGTAGGGCATTAGGCTGACGCCCTCGCTCTCGCAGAAACGGATCAGCGCAAGGATCTGATCCTCGGATTCCGGGTAGGCCACGTAGTCGGTGGGGTTGTCATACTGGCCGCGGAGCGCGCGGACGATGTCGCGGAAGGCTTTGCCGTAGCTGTGGGACAATCGGTCGAGCCTGGCATCGGTGCAGAACGCCTCGAGCGCCTCGGGCAGGGCGAAACGGGGTGGGCGGAGCTCGATGTCCTCGATGTTCGGCGCGGGTACATCGTCGTAGCCTTCGAGGTCGAACCGCGCTTTTAGAAACTCGAGGAAGACCTCCACCATCAAGGCATCCGGACCTTCTCCCTCGTATCCCCAACCCCAGAACTTGCGCACCCGTGGTCGGCTGTCGTCATCGTTGGCAGGGCCGCGCCGGGTCATGGCCGCGAGCGCGCTTCGGGCTGCCTGGAGGTCATCGAACGGGTTCCCGGACCGCTCCGCGTTCCAGTGACGCGCGTGCCTCGATAAGACCCGTCCGACGGCAGCCAGCAGCTGCTTCTGGTCGTCGTTTGGGAGCAGCGACTTCACCCCGCGGTCCGGGAGGTCGCGACGGACTGGGTTTCGGTGCGATTCGTCGACCACGAGCGCTCCTCCTCGAGGAACTGGAGCGGGTCGAGCTCCGGTTTCACCTTTTCGTAGATGGTCGGGAAGGTGCCATCGGCGCGGTACTTGGCTCGCATCTCCCGCCACAGGCTGTGGTCGAACATCTCCTCGAATTCCTCTTGGGTGCTGAAGACGTCGCAGTAGGTGTGGAGGAAACCGCCGAGTGCCCGCGCCTTGCGTTCGAGCGCGCGGACCTTCGTCACCGCCGGGAAGCGATCATCGCCATCTTTGACGCGCTGGGGAAAGCCGTAGATCCCGAGGTCGAGGTAGATCTCGCTCTCGGCTTGGCCGGAGTAGGGACGGCCGCGGTTCGATGGTCGTCGGACGAGGCCGCCGTGGTCGATCACGCGGCAGGGGTAGGCGAGCAGCGGATAGATTTCGAACTCCTCGTCAGCGTACCTCACCATCTCTGCGAAGTGCTCGGCTGGAAATGCGTACTCCTGCCAGACCTGCTTTCGAATCGTGTTCTCGCGTTCGGCCTGCGGCCGGGTCCCCTTGAGAAACGTCGTATTGGGAGGGAGCATCCAGCCCATCGTGTACCGGAACCACGGCTCATTCGCGGTCGGGAGGATCTGGGCGAGACACATGCACATGCTTCGGTCGTGCCGCATCAAGTAGTCGACCATCGGCACCAACTCCTCGTGCCGCCGGCCTTCGCCGAGCTCGAGCATGCTCTCGACGTGCTTGTAGAACAGAGGCTTGTAGTAGCGGCTGAGCGGATTGATCGGCAGAACTCCGGCGTGCGATTCCTCCTGCGAGGCGAGGTGACCCTCCATGATGACCGCCCGATCCCGGCCGAAAATGATGGTTTCGACGAAGTGCGGAGGGTTCGGGGCGCTTGCAAGGCGCGCGTACTCGGCGGCATATGCGTCCAGCGAGTAGAAGGGCCGATAGACGAGCCGCACGTGTGAAGGCGCGGGGATCACTCGCATCTCGAGCGCAACGAGCAGCCCGAGCGTGCCGTGGCTCCAGGGCAGCGCGCGAAACAAGTCCGCGTGTTCGTTGTCCGCGGTGGCGCGTACCAGATCGCCCTCTGCTGTCACGATCTCGTACGCCGTCACGGTGTCGTGCACGAGGCCGCATACGTGTGAGTGAGTCGTCATGCCAAGCGCCATCACGAGCCCACCTAGCGTGGCGTCCTTCATCTCGATCGTCGCTTCGAGCTGCAGCCCCATCTCGTCGAGATGCGCCGCGACGTCGCCGACAGTCGCGAACGGCTCGAGTCGAACTACACCGGCCCGCTGGTCCACGTCGAGGATTGCGCTGAGATCGTGCATGAGAACGGTTTGCGCGCCCGACTTGTCGGCCATCCGCGTGTTGAGGGAGGCGGCGCCCTTACGGTCGGTGCGAAGTGGTCTCTGGGCCCAAGCCTCACCGTCCCTGCGAGCCTTGGCGTAGCGCCTCACATCGCCCATTACGCGCTGAACCCGGGCATCGTGCGCCTCGGCCCGAATGGGCTTCGAAACCCGAGACTTCACCTTGTCCCAAGCGGTCGCGAGCGTGCTCAAAGGCAAGGCAACGCCAATGATCATCCATTCGCGGTGCTCATCGGCCCAGCGTTTCGCAGCCTCGAGTGTCCGGTTCCAAATCATCGTTCAAGCACCTCCAAAGGACGCCGTCGTGTCGTGCGCCGCAGCTGTCTTCTTGGGATAGAGTTTGATCGGCAGGCGTTCGAGGGTGCGCACGAAGACGCTTTGCCGATGCGGGAAGTCATGGCCGTTGAGCTCGACCCAATCTGTGCGTTCGAGCAGCTGTTCGAGGGCGATGCGCCCCTCCATGCGGCCGATGGGGGCGCCGAGGCAAAGGTGAATGCCGTGCCCGAAGCCGAGATGCTGGCGCGCACCCGCGCGCTGGAGATCGATCTTCTCAGGCTCAGGCCACTTGCGCGGGTCGCGATTGCCGGACGCCCACAAGAGCATCACGCGTGCGTTGACGGGCAGTGTCTCTCCGTGGAGCTCCACTGGGACCTTCGTCTTGCGAAAATGACCCTGGAACGGCGACTCGAGTCGGAGCGTCTCCTCGACGAAGTTGGGGACGAGCGCCGGGTTTGCGCGAAGCTCTTCTTGGACGTCCGGATTCTGCGCGAGCAGCCGGACCATGCTGCCCATCAAGCTCGCCGACGAGTCGCTCCCGGCGATGATGATCTGGAGCACTGTGGCGGCGGCTTCCTCACGGGTCATGGCGCCCTCGCGTACCGCGTCGATGAGCGCGCCCATCATGAACCCCGGCTGCGGGCTTCGCTTGGCCGCCTCATCGAACTGCGTGCGGCACCACTTTACGAAACGAAAGCCGTTGAGCACCTTCAGAGCGAGCTGCCATTTGGTGTTCACTCCGCTCAGCAAGGAGATCGATTCGTCGGCCCAGGTCTTGACCGTCATCGCGTCGTCGCGCGGGATGGAGAGAATGTCGAGCGTGAGCGCGATCGGAATCCGAAAGGCAAACGCATCCATCCAGTCGACTTCCCTCGCTCGGAGGACCTCGTCCATGTGCTGATCGACCAGCGCGCGCACCTGCGGCTCGAGGACCTGGACGAAGCCCTTGCCAAGGCCAGCCGTTGCGATCTTGCGTTGCGCCCGATGAATCGGCGGGTCCTGGAGCGCAAGGACATCGGGCGGCGCCATTGGGAGCCGTGGCGGCACG
The DNA here is from genome assembly GCA_049669945.1 of Polyangiales bacterium. Classification (GTDB taxonomy): domain Bacteria; phylum Myxococcota_A; class Polyangia; order Polyangiales; family Houyiibacteriaceae; genus SG8-38. Next base: position 4,778 of record JBATLA010000514.1, read on the forward strand.
AAGGTCGAGAGGCGTCCGCTACCGCCCGCGAGCAAGATCGCCACGATGTTCGAGGAGAAGCGCTCCGGGTCCATCGTGACCTTCTTGATGTCTTCGTAGCGGCTGAGGTAGTAGCAATCCGCCCCCTGCGGCTTATAGAGGGGCGCCTCTTCACGCAGCGCCTCGTAGAACGGATAAGGGTTCTCGATCGTCTCGGCACTAAATGCATCGAAGTCGCTGACAGCCATCGTGATTCGCGCCTCAGTATTGAGGCAAGCGCTCCCGGGTCAACCGAGAGGAGCCGGACGAAACAGATACGCTCGATGGCCGGTATCTAGGCATCCAAGCATCAACCTCTCAAAGGTGGTCCTCCATGAGCGATTTCGCCGGCTTCGGAGCGAAGACGAAGAAGTTCCTTCCGCTCCACCGGCGGTGAATGGAGCAGGTGGGCTCAGTTGTCTGAGGGCGCGTACCAAATCGGAGACGAGTAGGCGCGCTCCTGAATGGTCGGAGGGTGCCCCGTCTCTGCCGGGTCGGTTCCGCCTGCCACCGCGTCATAGAGCGTGTGTCGCGGCGTTGGAATCTGGAGCACGCGCACGTAGTAGAAGGCGCGTTGATCGGGATCGAAATCGGGGTCGGACCAGAAGCCGTGGAGAGCGGCTGCGCCCACCGTGTTTTCGTACTTCGCCGTCTCGACATCGACGGTGTTCTCGACGGGCGGCACCTTTCCATCGGGACCGCGTTCGCGACCGGCTGACCAGACGACATCGTACACCCGCTCGTGTGTCGTCCCCTCGGCGTCGACCCAGCCCTTGATCAACTGAATCCGATCAAGGTTCGCGCCTTCTGAATCTTTGACGGCGTACATCAAGAAGCCCGGCGCCTTGTCTTCGGGGGCCTTCGCAAGCTCGCTCCCCATCGGGTAGCCAAACGTGTACCCGGCGACGACCATGCTTGCCTTCGCGGCCTGCTTCGCACTGAAGTTCCAACCACCAAAGAAGCGGAGACGAATTCGGGGGCCCGTGGTGGCGTAGACCTCTTTGCGCTTGAAGGCGTCGAAGATCGAGGTCCGCGTGTTCTCTTCGGCCCACACAGCCGTGAGGCCTTGCGCGCTCGCGTCTCCACTGCCCGCGCCGATCGCGCCATAGAAGAATTCTTCGTCGGCAGACGCGAGGCCAGTATGAGCGCCCGTCGATCCGAGCATCCCGAACTGGAAAGGGTTGACTCCGACTGATTGTCCGTTCTGAACGCCGCGGAGCAAGGCGGAGCGAGCGTACTCACCGCTGCCGTCCCTCGCTCGCTCGAAGTCAGCGAACTCGTCGTCCGGTGAAAGCGATGGGTTGGTCTCGAAGTCGCCTTCGACTTGCGTGACTTCGGCCAGCGGTTCCCAGCGCATGCGCGCCTTCGCATAGGTCGAGGACAGGGGCTGTCCGTCGCTATCGACCTCAGGATACATTGCCCCGCCGCTGCTGTTCGGGCTGTGCGGGATCGCGATGAAGTCCGTGCCCACGCGGCTGACGGTCTCCTCGAGCCAGCTCCACAGGGCTTCGGGACGGGGGCCTTCGAGTGAGCTGAAGGGGAGGATCTGGCGTGCCTTATCTCCGCCCTCGTTCATCAACACCACCCGATGGAGGTTCTTGCCACCGAGCTCAGAGCTCCATTCCCAGCCGATGAACGTGGTGAAGGCGCAGGGCGCGTAGTGGCGCTCTGCCGCGTCAACGATGCCGTTCCAGGCGGCGTCTTTGAGCCCCTCGGCATGGTCGGTCACGACGAGGAAGTCGAGCGGCCTCTCGAGTTGAATCCTTGCGTGCGTCTGAGGATGAACGACGGGAAGGCCCTTGGCCCAGTTGTACGCGGCGTTTACATCGACGGAGCGCTGAGCATCCGCAGAGCCGCTGGTATGGACGTGGGTATCGCCCCAGAGAAGAATGTTGGGCTCTCTCGCGATCACGCCCGGATTCGTTGGCGGAGGCCCTTTGCAACCGGCCAGGGTCGCCGCCATCGTCAGGAGGGCAGTCAGAGTCCACAGCGCTGTTCGAATGCGGTTCATAGGCCCTAGTACTGAATCCGTGCCCCAATGGCCCAGGTGAATCCGCGAAGGGGGGCGTCGGATCCTCGCGACCCGTCCGTGGTTTGGAAGTAGGCGTACGGCATGATGGCAATCATGAACAAGCGCAGATTGTAGCCGACGCCGACACGCCCCTGTGCGGCGGTCCCGACCTCGTCGAAGAGGGCGCCAGCTTGCATGAATATTTTGACCTTGTGCACCGGCCACCAGGCGATTCCACCACCGACCCACCAGTACTGGGGACCCTGGAACAGGAGACGGCCGAGCTTCTGGCCGAGCACCTCGAACGACACCCCATTGAACTGCCGGTCGATGTGGTACTCATAGCCGAGGCCGATGGTGATGTTCTTGGTTCCGGGGGCCGTGCGCGTGCTGGAGAAGTCGATGTGCACGTGGTGCATTCGCTCGTTGTAGTCGAGCTCGTACTTCTGAAGTCGCGCCGGGGTCGGAGCGGCACCGGCGGCGTTGAGAAGCATCACGATCAGGGCGGTCAACATGGAATGCTATCCTCCCCCGTCCTTCGGGCTCTTTGGCTTGCAATCGGAACACTCGGACGGATGGAAGCGGATGATGGTGCCGTGAACCCAGTGGCCATAGATGTTGAGGGTTGGGATTACGGCATGGCCGCCGACGGCGCACACTCTCGGGCCCACGAGTTTTCGAAAGCGCTCTTCGTTGTCCGGGAGCTGCTTCATCGAAAACGCATCGATATCGATGACGCCCAGCTCTTCGTAGGGCTCGATGACCCGATTGCGAATGACGCGGTAGTCACAAGCCGGACCGCGTGGAGCGTAGGTGCTTCCGGTCTTCCGGTACTCCCCGGTGCCGCCGCAGGCGACGACTGAGGTGGCCAGAACCAAGAGCATCGTACGAACGCCAAGCATCACCATCCGGATGTGAGATTGTCACCTCGGGCCCTTGCGGCGCAAGGTCGAAATAAACGAAACATCTGCACTTCCGAACGCAATTGCTTCGTCTCCTTTCGACCGGCCCCTAGACTCGACCCCTGAATCGATCAATGGTCCGAGCTCCCGAAAGGAACGCCAACGCATGGTCACCAAACAGCGCAAGCTCGACGAGCTATCGGAGCGCGAACAGCAACTGTCGCCGGTCTACGGTCGGGCCGTCATGGACCGTCCAGTTCCCAAGTACGAGCTTCCCGAGGGCGAGCTCGCGCCCGAGGTTGCCTATCAGTTGATCCACGACGAGCTGATGCTGGACGGCAACGCACGCTTGAATCTGGCGACATTCGTGACGACCTGGATGGAACCGGAAGCAGAGAAGCTCATGGCCGAGTCCTTCGACAAGAACATGATCGACAAGGACGAGTATCCCTTCACGGCCATGATCGAGGAGCGTTGCATCAACATCGTCACGCGGCTTTTCAACGCGCCCGAAACCGGCATCGGGGCCT
>JBATLA010000515.1:0-2952 GCA_049669945.1 Polyangiales bacterium
AGCGGCTTGGTCACGCTTGCCCGCACACTCGCCGAGCCTCAGGCCTTCGCGCCAGAACACGCAACGCGCACCTTCCGCATCGTCTCGCCGGATCTCTTCGACGCACTCGTCCTTCCCACGCTGCTCCGGCGCCTCGGTGAACAAGCCCCGTCGGTTGATCTCGCCGTCGTCCCCATGCCCAAGCGCCTCACCGACAGCCTCGAAACCGGCGACGTCGACCTTGCGATCTATCCAGTCCTCCTCGACCCACACCCCTTCGATCTCGGTACCCAAGTCGACGCCGAGCTCCAAAGCCGAACGCTCTTTCGCGACTCGTTCAGGTGCTTCCTCCGCGCCGACCACCCCGCATGCCGAAGCCGCCGACTCACACTCAAGGCATTCACCAAACTCAATCACATCCTCGTCTCACCAGGTGGCGAAGGCCCCGGCGTCGTCGATCGTCTTCTCCAAACGCAGGGCCTTCAACGCCGCATCGCCCTCCGAGTCCCCCACTTCGCCTCCGCCCTCGAAGTCGTCACCCAAAGCGATCTCGTCCTCACCGCGCCCGCGAGCCTCAGCCAATGGTCCACCGCCACAACGCTAGCGTCCCGCCCCACGCCGCTGCGCATCCCGGATCACGCGATCACCATGCTCTGGCACCGCCGCTTCACCGAAGACCCAGCCCACCGCTGGCTTCGCGAGCTCATGGCCGACGCCGCCGCGCACACGCCTTCGCTGCCTCCCCAGCGACGCCGCTCCAACTAGACCCACAACGCCCGCCGGTTTGTGTACCCTCGGTATCCGAACCGTTTCCGTCGTGAAAAATCGCCGGCCTCAGGTTCACGCCACCCCCTGGGTGCCCGCCGACCTCCTACACTCGAGCGAGATGTTGAGCGGTCTCGATCCAGCCCACCGGCGGATCGCACAGGGATTTCTCGTCCTTGGTGCGGTCTGCGTGCTCGCAGTGGCGGGCTACGTGCTGATGGGCTGGAGCTTGTCCGATGCGGTGTACATGGTCGCGATCACGATCTTCGGCGTCGGCTACGGCGAAGTCCAACCGGTCGTGGGCGAGGTCCGTTGGCTCACGATCGGCGTCATCGTCGTCGGCTGCTCATCGCTCATTTACATCTTGGGCGGCTTCTTTCAGCTCATCGCCGAAGGGGAGCTAAACCGACTTCTTGGGAGCCGTAAAATGAAAAAGACGATCGAAGAGCTCAGCGACCACGTCATCGTCTGCGGCCTAGGCCGAATCGGACGCGTCCTCAGGAGCGATCTCGAAGCCGCCGGTGCCACGGTGGTGTTCGTCGATAACAACGCCGAGCGCGTCAACGCCGCAGTCGAGCACGGCTCCTATGCACTCACCGGCGATGCGACCTCTGACGAGACCCTTCAGGAGGCAGGCGTGACACGCGCTCGAGCACTGGCGACCGTGCTCCCCGACGATGCGCTGAACGTCTTCATCACGCTCACCGCGCGCAACCTCAACCCAGACCTTCGCATCATCGCAAGAGCCGAGGATCCAGCGTCCGACGCCAAGATGATCCAGGCTGGGGCGGATAAGGTGGTTCTTCCGTCCGCGCTTTCCGGCGAACGTGCCGCACAGATGATTCTGCGGCCGGCCATGGTCGACTTCTTCGCCGACCAGGACCTCTCCGGTCTCGAACACGAGCTACGCGGGCTTGGCCTGCAGATCGAACAGTTTGAAGTCGACGGCAAATCGTCGCTCATTGGGCGCTCGGTCGGTGCGCTCGAATCGAGCGGGGACGGGGGTTTTCTGGTGATCGCCATCCGGCGGGTTGGCGGCAAATTGATCCGTAACCCGGAGAAGAACTTCACCTTTGCCGAAGAAGACAGTGTCCTCTTCATGGGGCATGCCGAAGACATTCCGCACCTTCGTAGCGCGTTTGCCCTCGCGAACATTCGACCGGCGATCCGACGCAGCCTCGTCTACCGGGGTGCCAAACGACACGGATAGCGATCTTCTGCTTCGTTTCACAAGACGGAAACCGAGCGTCTACTCCGCGGAAATGTCGCGCGCGTATCGTGTCCGATCGGATGGCCATCAGGCGGTCTCACTAACGAAAGAGCGAACATGAGCGGAAACGAAATTCGTCTACAAGCCATCAACGAAGTCACCAAACGAACCGAGGTTCCCACAGGGCCACCGCCGGGGCCCTTGAGTGAAATCTGGGCGAGCGACGTGTTCAATTTGGCGACCATGGAGGAAGCCCTTTCGAAGAAAGCGTTCAAAGAGATGAAGAAGACGGTGCAGACCGGGGCTCCGCTCGACCCCGCGACCGCCGACGTCGTCGCCGCCGCCATGAAGGATTGGGCGCTCGGGAAGGGCGTGAAGTTCTTCTCGCACATCTTCTACCCGATGACGAACATCACCGCGGAGAAGCACGATGGCTTCATCGTTACGAACTCCGATGGCAACGCCATTACCGAGTTCACCGGGAGTCTTCTGATCAAGGGTGAACCGGACGGCTCATCCTTCCCGAACGGCAGTCTCCGCATGACCGCCGCCGCGCGCGGCTACACGGCCTGGGATCCGACGAGTCCGGTTTACGTCATGCAGACCGCGAACGGCGCGACCTTGATGATTCCGAGTGTCTTCATGTCCTGGACCGGAGAAGCGCTCGACAAGAAGATTCCTCTTCTGCGTTCGAACGCGGCAATGGACAAAGCGGCGCAGAAAGTCCTGACGCTGATGGGCGAGACGGACGTTGCACCGCTCAACTCCAGCTGCGGCGCAGAGCAGGAGTATTTCCTCGTCGACGCACATTTCGCGAACAGTCGCCCGGACCTTCTCCTCGCTGGTCGCACGCTCTTCGGTGCCGCGCCACCGAAGGGACAGGAGTTCGACGATCACTACTTCGGGGCCATTCCCGAGCGCGTGCAGATCTTCATGCAGGCTTTCGAGGACAAGCTTTTCAGGCTCGGTATCCCCGCGAAGACCCACCACAACGAGGT
>JBATLA010000516.1:0-3694 GCA_049669945.1 Polyangiales bacterium
ACCTACGCCTCGGCTCCTGCCGCGCAAGCCGAACGCTGGCACTGAAGCTGTCGCTGTTTGGCTTCTGGAGGTAACATTGAGTCCGCTGACGGGGGCACGTCCTTCTGGTATGCTCGCCGACCTCCATGGCCGGAAACACATATGAAGCCGAGGTCGTCGTCATTGGCGGCGGTCTCGCAGGAATGGTAACCGCACTCGAGCTTCTCGACGCCGGAAAGCGAGTCGTGATGTTCGACGCCGCGACGCGCGACCGCTTTGGCGGCCTCGCACTCTGGTCGTTCGGGGGGATGTTCTTCGTCGATTCACCCGAACAACGAAAGAACGGGATCAAGGACTCGGTCGACCTCGCGATGAGCGACTGGGTTCGCTACGGGGAGCTCGACCCGGCGGACGTTTGGCCATACCGGTGGGCCGAAGCGTACGTGAATCGCTGCACCGAGGAAGTTCGCGATTGGCTGAGCGAACGCGACGTGGACTTCTTTCGGGCGGTCAATTGGACCGAGCGAGGCTACTACGTGCCCGGCAACTCGGTGCCCCGCTTTCACATTGTCTGGGGTACTGGTGAAGGCATCATCGTCCCGCTCATCCCGCGCCTCGAAGCGCATGAGCAGGCCGGCAGGCTACAGATCCACTTCAGCCACCGGGTGGACGGCCTCACCCAGGAAGCTGGGCGCGTCGTCGGCTGCCAGGGCACCAACGGTGGGAAGACGTTCGAGGCCCGCGGCGACGCGGTCGTCATCGCCGCCGGCGGCATCGCGGGCAACCACGACAAAGTTCGCGCGGTTTGGCCGCGCGATCAATGGGGTGAGCCGCCCGAGTCGATGCTCAACGGCTCCATCCCCGAAGCCGACGGCCGATTGCTCGACCGCGCCGAAGAGCTCGGCGCCAACATCACCCACCTCGAGAAGATGTGGAACTACGCGGCGGGCATCCGCCACTGGGCGCCGGAATTCCCGAATTACGGATTGAGCCTCGTCCCCGGGAAGTCGGCGCTCTGGATGAACTACCAAGGCCGCCGGTTCGTCGACCCGCCACTGGTCGGCTCCTACGACACCCTGCTCCTCGTGGATCAGATTTGCCGCGAGAAGAAGAAGTACTCCTGGCTGGTCATGAACCGAAAGATCGCCGACAAGGAGTTCGCGATATCGGGCGCTGAGTTCAACGCTGCAGTGCGAGAGAAGAAGCTCTTGGCGTTCGTCCTGCGACTCCTCAAGGGAAACGGAGAGCAAGTGCAGGAGTTCATCGACCACTGCCCCGACTTCGTGACCGCGAACAGCGTCGCGGAGCTGGCCGGCAAGATGAACGCACTGACCGAAACCGAAGACGTGGACGCGGCCATCCTCGAGCGAGACATCGCGGCCTACGACGCGAACATCGCGCGCGGCCCGAAGTTCCACAACGACGACCAGCTTCGCCGTATTGTCCATGTTCGCCAGTACCTCGGCGATCGTCTCCGCACCTGCAACATGCAAGCCATCCTCGACCCGAGCGCGATGCCTCTCGTCGCGATCCGAACTCAGATTCTCACCCGCAAGAGCCTCGGTGGCATTCAGGTCGACCTGGACGCGAAGGTTCTCGACAAGACGGGTAATCCCATTTCGAACCTGTTCGCCGTGGGCGAGGCATGCGGTTTCGGCGGCGGCGGTATGCACGGCAAGCGGGCGCTCGAGGGAACCTTCCTCGGAGGCTGCGTCTATTCGGGCCGCGTCGCGGCACGAGCGATTCTAAGCGGACACGGGGTGAGGTAGCCCATGAAGCATCTCCTGCTCCCAGTAGTTTGCCTCTCGCTCGCGCTCGGGTGGCTGAGCCCAGAGCCGCTCGCGCACGCCAAGCCCGGGCCGGCGAAGCCCGCCGCTCCCAAAAACATCGATCAGACACCGCCCCTGGTACCCATCCCCAACGCGCGGGTGTCGGAAGGAGGGCTGCTCGTTGGGGGGCAACCCAGCGCGGAGCAGCTCCGAGCAATCCAAGAAGCGGGATACCGGATGGTGGTCTCTCTTCGCACCGACGGCGAGACGGGGGACGAACGAGAACAGGCCGCGGTGGAGCGCCTCGGGTTGAAGTTCGTCTCCATACCCGTGGCCGGTCCAGCTGGCCTGACCGAGGAGAACGCGCGCGCGCTGTCGAAGGCGCTCAGCGAACAAGATGTGCTCCCTGCAGTCGTTCACTGTTCCATCGGCGAGCGCGCCGCGGCGCTGCTCGGTCTCGAAGCCTTCGTCGTCGATCGAGTGAGCGCCGCCGCGGCGATCGATTTGGCGAAGCGTCTCGGGATGAAGAAGCTCGAGTCTCCGCTGCGAGAACGCATCCATGAGATCTGCAAGGCGGACGCCTCGCGCAGCTGTGAAGGAATGAGATGAGTGGCAACCCCAAAGCACTGGTGCTCCTCGCTCCGGGCAGCGAGGAAATGGAAGCTGTCATCAGTATCGACGTGCTGCGTCGAGGCGGCATCGATGTGACCGTCGCGGGTCTAGATGGCGCCGACCCCATTCGTTGCAGCCGCGGCGTCGTGGTCACCCCCGATGTCGCGCTCGACGATGTGGACGGGGTCTTCGACGTCCTGGTTCTTCCGGGCGGCGCCGAGGGCGCGAAACGGCTTGCGGAATCAGAGAGCGTCGGAAAGCTCCTGAGGGAGCACGAACTCGGCGGACGAATGGTTGCCGCAATCTGCGCGGCGCCGATCGCGCTGGAGGCGCACGGCGTGTTCGAAGGGCGAAAGCTCACGAGCCACCCGAGCGTCAGACCCGCGCTCGAGGAATGGGGCGAGTACAGTGAGCATCCGGTCGAAGCGGACGGAAACCTCATCACGAGCCGCGGCCCCGGCACCGCATTCCCTTTTGCGCTTCGCATCGTGGGCGCCCTCACCAACGCCCGACGCATGGTTGAGGTGCGCGCGCCGATGATGTTCCCGGTCCAGGTGTCTTAGCGAGACCCGTCTGGCGGTCGCGTGACTCGTGGGCGGACCGTCACCTTCGCGCGCGCCACGTAGGACAACAGCTTTTGCACCGGAGTCCCCACGAAGAACCCCGGCGCCGTCGGCGTGCGATCGGGTTCGGGCACGGGGATGGTAGCGATCAACGCCCCGTCCCCCGCCGCGCGGAACTGCACCTCAGGGCTCAGTGATTCCATCATCCGCTTCGAGGCTTTGTTGTCCGCAAGCAGCTCCGAACGGAACCAGCGTACGTCGCGCTCCCAAGCGGCTTCGATCAGGCGCTGAAGGAGAATCGAGCCGAGGCCCTTGCCTTGGTAGCTGTCGATCACGGTAACAGCAGGCTCGGCGGTGTCCGGCTCGTCGACCATACGCACGAAGCGCGCGCTCCCTACGCCTTCGTTCGTCGACATGAGGTGCCGCCGAACCGCGCCTATGGCGAAGTGGTCGATGCCGTCGACCTCGGTCAGATAGCGAAGCTCTTGTTCCGTGAGCCGTGCTTTCGATGCCATGAAGCGCGCGTACCGCGAGTCGTCCGAAAGCTCCTCGAAGCCTGCACGAAGCAGCTCTTTGTCCGACGGCTGTATCAGACGGAGATGCACCCTCTGCCCATCGGACAGAGGCACCGATTCTTCATAAGAATCGTCGAACCGATACTCGTCATCCCCCATGACCTGGCGAGCCTAGGCACGATCGAGGGCGCGGACAAGCGCATCCATGGTAGCGGCCGCCCCCGTTCGAAGGCGGTGAGTGACAACTTGCGAAACT
>JBATLA010000517.1:0-2366 GCA_049669945.1 Polyangiales bacterium
CTACGAGGCGAATCTCTTCACCGGTTTGCCCGACGAAGTGCTCGATGAGCGCTTCGACACGATTCTGTTCGCCGATGTGCTGGAGCATCTGCCTCATCCGGACGCGATGTTGAATCAGGCGGCCGGATTGCTCAGCGAGAACGGGAAGATCCTCGTGTCGGTACCCAATGCGGTTCACTGGAGCGTGCGCGCGCAGGTCGCGGCAGGCCGCTTCGACTACACGAACAAGGGCATCATGGATCACGGTCACCTGCGCTTCTTCACGCGGCTGTCGGCCGAACGCATGTTCGAGCAAGCGGGGCTACGGGTATCCGAGCACCGCACGAGCCCCGTGCCTTGGGAAAACGTGCTTCCGCGGGTCTTTGGGAAGTTCCTTCGTGAGAAGGTGGAGCACGCAGACTTCATGCTGTCGCGCATGAAGCCGAACGTCTTCGCCTACCAGAACCTCTTCGAGCTCAAAGCGGCCCGCTGAGCCCACGGAGGTCGACGAGCGCATAGCGGTCGTCACGATAGATGGCGTGTCCGTCGACGAGAGCCGGCAACGCAGGAAGCTTGCCGGCGCTCTCTCGACGCGCTTCGGCGATCCACGCGTTGAACGGCCTGAAATACTCCAGGCGCCTTCCGCGGAGATGGGGCAGGTAGACGAGCATGTGGGTCACGCCGTGCTCATCACGAAGGCGGATGAGCGGATCGTCGGACGTCGCAAGCCAGGCGTCGATCAATGCACGCATCCGTTCGCGCATGACGTCGGCATACTTCTCGTGAAACGCCTGATGGGTTTCGAAGGTCAGAAGCGCCGTTCGACGCGCGACGTAGGGCACGCTCTCGATCGCGGTTCGTGGCCACCCAGCAATGACCGCGTCCTCCGGTAGCGCTGCGACAGCTTCGTAGAGGGCCGTATCGTCTGCTTCGACGTTGAGTCCCGCCCTGGTGCTTCCACGGCCCCCAATGGTGACGAGAACGAAAAGACAGAAGACCAACGTGACGCCCGCGCGAAAGGCCTTGGTGGTGACGACATGACCGTCTGCCCACCCGAGCTTGTCGCCCATTGAGTAGAAAGCGGCGACCGACGTGCTGATCATCAAGACTGCGAGGACCGGCACCGAGTAGCCCGCGTAGCGGGTTGGAAGGTACAGGAATGGTGGTGCGGAGCGGGCGAGCCAATAGCCGATGAACGCAGCGAGACCCAACATCATCGCTCTACGCGCCACACCGCTCGACGCGAGGAATAACAGCCACCCGAGCGCGGAGAACGCCGCGACGAATACGAGGATCGGCGTTGCCCGACCCCCGGCCCATTCCCCGATAGGCTCGACCCACGGACGGCCCACCCCTCTGACACCACGCCAGGCAGCCGTAGCGGCCGATTCGGTGAAGCCGTCGTATGGCGCGCGTGAATCTGTCCCATAGCGGCCGCCCGGCCCTGCCTCCGGGTACTCCGCCAAATCATCGCTCGTGATGACCGGCGAGTAGCTCGAAGATGCGACGATGGTTGGCAGCAACAGCACGATCGACGCCCCTGCAACGACGGCGAGAAACCGCAGTCGCCGTCGAAGATCCCAGGCCTCCGCGTCCCCGCGATCCGACGCCGGCAACAGGAGCAGAAGAAGCGCTGTAGCCAGGCCCGTGACGACGCCGGCGACCGGATAGAACAAAGCCCCCAACCAGACCAGCGCCGCGAGCCACTTCGTTCGGCCGTACGCGAGCGCCGCGAGCGCCCACGCTAGGATCGGAAAGCCGAACGCGCGTGGCAGTCCACCTCCCATGCGATCCAGGTAGAGGCTCGCTCCCAGCACGAGCGACATCGCCGCCCATGCAGCGACTTTACCGCCGAGCCTGTTTGCTGCCACGCCGAGCCCCGCAACCGTGACCAACAGCAGGAGGTACGTCACGATCTTGCTCGACACCGCAGGATCGATGAGAGGCGCCGAGGCCGTGTAGAGCGCGCGGAAGCCAAGCGGAAAGCAGTTCAGGTAGTAGTCGCTGATGTAGTCGTTTGGAAACAGAGACGAGTCGGCATAGCGAAAGAACGGAAAAATCTGCTGCCGCGCATCGTCATTGAAGACGTTCGGGTGAAGGCCACGGCTGATGTGCGCGACGAGTGTCGGCCCGTGCGCGAACCCAAGCGCCCCGAGAACGAGCAACCAGGGCGACCACACCTTCATACGTTGGAGATCCATGCGCAATCGGACAATTAGCATCCCGCCATCGGTTTGCCTTATCTTGCCCTAAGATCGACGATTGCAGCGATCCGAGCACGAATGAACGCGTCAGTGTCCACCTCCTCAGACTCGACACGCGTGAGCCGCGCGCAAGTAGGCTGGGCGGCGATCTACATCGGGATGATCGCCTGGGCCATTCTGTGG
>JBATLA010000518.1:0-3992 GCA_049669945.1 Polyangiales bacterium
ACCAGGCGCTCGCCGGCAAGGTTCCCCTGCGTCCCGAGCGCTCGCGCGGGCTCTGAACACCTGCGTGGTTGCGCGCGGGGCCGGAATGGCCGTATGACTGCGGCCTATGACGACGACGCGGAAGATCGGGGTGGCGATTGCGGTGTTAATCGCCCTGTTTGTTGGCAGCAACATCTACTACTTCATGCCGCGAGCCACGACGGCTCGGATCACGGGCACCGAGGTCAAGCGCATGGACCGCAAGGAAACGACGACGGGGAACGATACGACCCGCGACGTCCGCTTCGTCTACGCGACCGATTTCGACACGGGCAAAGCCATCGTCTTCAGAAACGAAGACAACGGTTGGTACTTCAAATTCGACGCCGGAGACATCGCCGCCGAGGCATCGAAGCTCGCGAAGAACGAGGTCGACGAGGTCGCACTGGTGAAATACTACGGCGTGCGCATCGCCGTCCTGGACTCTTACCCCAACGTGCTCTCCATCAAGGAGGTCGAGTCGGACTACGTATACGTGCCGTGGGTGAACATGGTCGTCCTGGTCCTGTTGCTGATCGTGTTCATCTGGGCCGGCGTCAAGGTACGCAAGCTGTTCCACTCCGCCAAAAACAAGATGACCAACAGGCCGCCGGCTTCATAGATCGAAGCGCTGGCAGTAGTCGTGGAGCCGACCCCGAATCTCGCCTGCGCGGAACCCAAAACCCTCGGGACTGTGGATGTGGACGTCCTTCGGTTTACGATTCCTCTGCTCGAGCATCGCCTGCATCCCTTGACGTGCCCCCTCTGAAAGCTCCATGCCGAGGTCTTGATAGGCCAGCTCCATCGCAGCGACGGGGTCGCGAAACACGTCAGTGGCTCGAACGTGCGCGACACGCCCGGGTGGCAGACGATCGACGACTTGCAGCGCGCGTTCCAGCGTCGCCGGGAGATAGCTGTTGAGCAGCTCGGGGCCCAGTGCGTGCGGGTCCACATCGTCGCTGAAAAGCGCTCGCGTGTACGCGTAGAGGCTGCAGAGCGAGCTCAGCGTCACCGCGGGATCGCGATGCGTGAAGACGAAGCGCGCGCTCGGAAATAGCTCGAGTATCGTCTCGATGAACACGGAATGGGTTGGATCTTTGAGCGCGAACCGAGCTCCGTGCGGACGATGGTACTGCACGAGCTGCAGCTGCTGCCTGTACTGCCCGTAGGCGATGCGCGGGCTTTGTGCCTGCAGCCACGCGATGTACCCCGGTACGCGGTACTGAACGTTGTATTGCAGCGTTCGAAAGACGTTGGTGAAGAGCGCGACGCACTCCTCCGGCTCGTCCGCACCCATCGGATGGATCGCTTCGTAGTTCGGCGAGATCGACTCGAGCTGCCCGAGCACGCGCGTGAGCTCCGCCGCTCGCTGGTCCTGCCCCGTCTTCGGCGGGACCGGATACATGCTCTCCCAGTAGGGCATCGTGCGGGTGTCGGGGTCTTGGGCGAGCAGCCGGTGTACGAAAGTCGTCCCGGTTCGCATCCAGCCAATGAGGAATATCGGAGCCGGGATCTCGGTGCGCGCAATCTCCGGGGTCTCTCGGAGCGCCTGCTCGATCCGTAGGTGCTGCCCCGCCATCCGGAGGCAATCCATCTTCGCGGCGATGCCTCCGGAAAAGCTCAGCGCTGCGTCCTCGCGGATCGAACGGAGCAAAGCCTCGAGCGCCACACGCGTCTCGGGCCGCGGGTCGCCAACGCCGGGATTCTGGCGCTGGGCAAGCTCGAACCAGACATCGGCAGAGGGCGCTCGAAGCTCCGGCAAGACGCGCCCCAGCATATTCACGGCTCGGTACCACCAGGGTTGAACGGCGCGCGCGCTGGTGAACTGCTCGGCGCGGAGCGGCTCGGTGCGAGGCGAAGGCATCGTTCAGTCTAGCGCCCCCTGCAGTGCGTCGATCAACGCTTGGCGATCCGCGTCCGCGTCGTAGGGGAGCGCACCGACGAACCGCACCGGATCGAAGTCAGGCTTCACCTCCCGCAGCGCGCGAACGCTCGTCCGGATGAGCTCCGGGTCACCGAGCCCGTAGCTTGCCGCGGCTTGGTAGGCGCGCTCCCGAACGCGGGGCGCGCGAATGTTCTTGAGTGCATCGAGAGCATCTTGAAAGCGGCCGAGGTGAAACAGGACCCTCGCCAAGTGCGACCAATATCGCGGCGGATGGTAGGGGTTGAGCCGCATCGCTTTTCGGATCCAGCCTTCGGCCTCTTCGGAGCGCCCCCAAAACGAGAGGAACTCGCCCATCGCACACACCGAGCGATCGTCGTTGGGATTGAGAAACAAGCCGCGCTCCTGATGGCGTACCGCCAGCTCGAGGTTACGTCGAAGCATGGCGATTTGCGCGAGGATGCGGAGGCACTCGCTGTCGCACGCGTCGAGCTCGAGGCCCCGCTGGGCGGCAGCCTCGGCTTGGTCGAGTAGCGCGCTGTATTCGCTCGGGCGGTAAGCCATTGCCTGGCCGAGCCCGCACGCCAGCCACGCGTGTGCCTGCGAGTAGCCCGGGTCGCGGTCCACCGCACGCTCGAACATCTGGATTGCGGCGCGGCAATCCTCCGCCGTGTAGCGATGGTGGTGCTCCTTGCCACGAAGGATGTAGTCGTAGGCGTCTAGGCGCTCCGGAGGCGCTCGGCGGGCCTTGTCGAGGCGGGCTGCCTCCACTCTGCCCGCCAGCGTCGACACGATGGTGGACGAGAGCTCATCCTGGACGACGAACACATCCTCCAGCTCCCGGTCGAATCGGTGTGCCCATAGGGTCGAGCCGGCAAGCGCGTCGAGCAACTGAACGCTGATGCGCACGCGCTTGCCCGAGCGCCGAACGCTGCCTCTCACGATGAACTGTGCGCCCAGCTCGTCCGCCACCTGGCGGTTGGAGACCTCCCGCCCCCGCAATGCGAACGTCGAGCCCCGGGAAATCACCATGAGCGAACTGAAATGGGAAAGCGCCGTGATGATGTCTTCGACCATGCCGTCGACGAAGTACGCGTCGTCGGGTCCGGAGAGGTTGTCGAACGGCACCACGGCGACGGTAGGTAGCTCGCGTTCGACCGGTGCTGCTTCCTTCGCGGAAGCGCGCGTCGAGGACGGTGCCGGCACCGCGCTTTTGCCGCCCCGAATGCGGTCATAGGCGGCCAGAGTTTCGGGCTCGGGCTTCGCCCCAAGCTGCTGCTCGAGAGCCTCCGTCAAATACTGATACTGCCGAAGCGCGTCGGAACGCCGGCCGAGCTGCTCGTAGAGCTCCATCAGGTGCCGGTGCGCCGGCTCGCAGGCGGGGTCCATGTCGATGCGCCGGTTGAGGACATCGACCGCCTCTTCCGCTCGATCGGCATCCACGAGGGATGCCGCGAGCCGCTCGATCACTTCGCAGGCAGTCCGCCGAAGTTGGTGCTGGCCACCGAGGAGCCATTCGTCAAAGAGCGCCTCGCGCAGCAAGAGACCATCGAGGAGATCGTCGCGGTAGAGCTTCATGCAGCGCGCGAGGTCCGATACGTCCTTACTGCGGGCGAGACTCCGGAAGTCCCGTACATCGACCGAGCACATCTGCAGGTCCAAGGACAGACTCTCGCCGGTCGAGGCGATCATCGGGCCGTATGTTCGGCGGATCTTGGAGAGCGCCTGGCGGAGGTTGTGCCGGGCGCGCTCGTCCCCAGTCTCGCTCCAAAGGAGCGCCGCAACCTGCTCGCGGCTGTGTGGCCGGGCACTCTCGACCGCCAGATAGCCCAGCAATCCCTGGATCTTCTTGCCGGTCACCTCCAGCGGCGTCCCGTCGGACCACTGCGCTTGGAAGGGCCCGAGAACGTTGAGGCGGAGCGTTCTGGCCATCGTCGACGGATTATAGACGAAGAATAGACGCACGATAGGCCTTGCTTCTGACGCTCGATAAACGGCGGCGCTCGAAGATGGATGTGTCCCCAACAGGACTGACCATCAACGAGGAGATCAGCATGACCATCGAGAAAGTACTTCCAAGCAACATCCAAGC
>JBATLA010000519.1:0-3689 GCA_049669945.1 Polyangiales bacterium
ACCATATCGTGTCCGGCCTGAGCTTCACGATGGATCAGATGAGAGATGATTTCGGTGTCGGTGTCGCTGGTGATCGTGACCCCGCCCTCCTCGAGCTCTGACCGGAGCTCGAGGTGGTTCTCGATGATACCGTTGTGGACGACGGCGATCGGTCCGGCGACGTGCGGGTGCGCGTTGACCTCCGACGGGCGGCCGTGGGTGGCCCAGCGCGTGTGCCCTACGCCGACGCTCCCGCGAAGCGGCCTTTCGACGAGCGCCTTTTCGAGGTTTCGGAGCTTGCCGACGGCGCGGACGATCTCGATGCCGCGCTCTTCGTGAATGGCGACACCAGCCGAATCATACCCACGATATTCCAAACGCCGCAGCCCATCGAGCAGTATTGGCGCAGCCTGTTCGTCACCAACGTACCCGACGATTCCGCACATATGACGACTTTACTGGATGGGACCGCGGGGTGCACCTGTTCCGCCGGTTCTCTCGTCTTTGAACTGCGCTTTGACCTCGCCGTCCGGCGATACGACTGTCACCGGGCCGAACTCGGCAAGGGACTGCGCGAAATCGGCGGCCTGGCCGACGACCACGACCCGCGCTTCCGCGGGACGTATGTAGCTCCGGGCCACGTAGTGCGCCTCGGATGCGCTCGTCGAGCGGATCCAGTTCCGGTAGCGGTCCCAGTAGTCGCTCGGCAGCCCGAACGTTCGGAGTTTCACCACGAGCTCGGCAAGCTTGCCCGGCGTGTCTACTTTGAGCGGGAACGAGTCGCTCAGGTACCGCTTGGCATTGGTCAGTTCCTCGCCCTCGGCGGGCTCTTCATGGATGAGCTCGAGATGCTCGAAGAACGCACCAACTGCTTCGACCGTCACCTCGGTACGCACCGACGAGTACGCGACGAAAGGCCCAACATCCACGCGTTCGGCAATCGCGCTATACGCGCCGTATGTGAGGCTCCGCTTCTCGCGGAGGTCCATGAAGAGCCTCGATGCCGCGGAGCCACCGAGCACCTGGTTGGCGACGAGGAGCGGAATCCATTCCCGGTCGGCGCGGCGAATCGCCAGGTTGCCGATGTACATCACCGACTGCACGGAGCCGGGGCGGTCCACGACGAGGATGTTGCGATCGGTCGGTTTCGGCGGGTCGCCGTAGACCGGGACGGCTCGCTTGCCCGGGTTCCACTGTCCGAGCGTCTTCTGGGCGACCTCCGCGACATGCTCCGGGTCGACCTCGCCCGCGACGACGAGGAAGGCGTTTTTGCCGACGAAGTGCGTTCGGTGCCATCGCATCATGTCCTGTCGGCCGACGCGTTTGACGGCTTGCGGGGTCGTATCCACCGTCCCGTACGGGTGCTGTCCGTAGAGGGAACGATAGAACGCTTGGCGGGCGATGTACTGAGGCTCGCGCTCCGACAACGCCAAGCGATCGAGCTCGCGTCGCTTCAGCTTGCCCAGCTCCTTCGTGGTGAACGCAGGCTTGCCCGCGACTTCGGCGAGGATGTCCATGACGACGTCGAAGTGCTCCGCGAGCGCCCGTACACCCACGTACGTGCTCTCCTCGTCCGAGCTCGCCCAGAGATCGGCGCCAAGGAACTCGATCTTCTCGGCGATTTCCGCAGCGGTATGCTTGGCGGTGCCCTCCTTGAGCATCTGCGCGACGAGCCCGGAGAGACCAGGGAGCTTCTGAGGGTCGGATTCGGCTCCGCTCCGAACCACGAGCGTGGCATAGACGACCGGCAACTGATCCGTGACAATCGTGTTGACCTGCAATCCGTTGTCGAGATCGGTGATCTGGATAGGCGGAAGCGTCAGGTCCTTGGCGGCGGCCGGTGCAGGCGGTGGCTGGCGTTCAGGCTCTGCCTTGGCCTGCACGTCCTGGGCGGTTTCAGCGTCCGGGGAGCTCTTGGCGCACGATGCGAGCAGCGCGACCGCGCACATGCCCAGGATCGCGAATCGGTGTCGAAGCAAGATCACTGTCCCTCCCCGGTGGGCGCCTCGCCCGGCAAGACGTCGAGTACCGTTCGGTTCGTCGCGTCGAAGTACTGGCCTGCCACACGCTTGATGTCCTCGGCTGTGACCGCGAGGTAGTGGTCGAGCTCGAGCTTGAGCAGATTCGCGTCGCCCCAGTAGAGCTCGAACTCGGCAAGTCGTTGCGAGCGGGCCATGTTGGATTGAAGGCCGAACACGAATGCCGCGCTGATTCGGTTCTTGGTCTTCTGCAGCTCGCGCTCGGTTACGCCGGCGTCAGCGACAGACTGGAGCTCTGCGTAGACGATCTCTTGGGCGGCTTTGGGTGAATGGCCGCTCGCCATTACGCCCCACGCACTGAAAAGATCGGGACCACGTCTGTCGTCGGTGCCGACGGCAATCTCCTGGCAAATCTCCTCGCGCTTGACGAGGCGCTGGTAGAGTCGGCTCGATTCGCCGTCGCCCAGTACAAGCGCCAGCATCTCGAGCGCGTAGTGATCGGGCGTGCGGCTGGTTGGGATGTGATAGGCGAGGTGGAAGGCGGGGAGCGTGGCGTTGGCGTCGTACATCGTCTCGACCTGCTCAGCGGTCTGCTTGGCGAGCGGCGGTGCATCGAATGCCGGCGTCTCGCGTGCCGGGACGTCTCCGAAGTACTTTTTCACCAGCGCCATGGCCTCTTCGGGATTGAAGTCACCGCTGATGCTGATGACCGCGTTGTTCGGGGCGTAGTACGTGTCGAAGAACTCCTGCACAGCTTCGAGGGGGGCGTCGATCAAGTCCTGCATGTCGCCGATGGTCGAGTGCGCGTACGGCCAGTACTGGCCGTAGGCCAGCTCGTTGATTCGGAGCATGCTCGGTACGTACGGCTGATTGTCGATGCGCTGGCGGCGCTCCTCCATCACGGTCATTCGCTGGTTTTCGAAGTTGCTCTGCGTGATGGCGAGCGAGCGCATCCGATCGGCTTCGAGCCAAAGCCCGAGCGCTAGCTCGTTCGAGGGAAGCGTTTCGAAGTAGTTCGTGCGGTCGTTGCTCGTCGTGCCGTTGGCGCTGCCGCCCCGGTTGATGATCAAGCCGAAGTGCTCGCCCTTGCCTACGTTCGCCGAGCCCTGGAACATCATGTGCTCGAAGAGGTGGGCGAAGCCGGAACGGCCTTTGACCTCGTTTCGGGACCCGACGTCGTAGTAGACCGACACCGCCACCGTCGGAACGGTGTTGTCTTGATTCATGACGACGCGAAGCCCGTTTTCGAGCGTGGCGCGGCTCACCTGCAAATTTGAGAGTGCGGTCGCGCCTTGCTCGGCGTCGGCGCGTTCGGCTCCGAACAGCGTCGCGACGGTCACGAGCACCCCCAGTGCTGTTCCCATGAAAACCCGGCTCATGTGACTCCTATCAACAACCAAAGCTTAGAAAAACTTCCAAGGGGCGCTACCACATACCACCAAGGGAGCAAAGCGGTTGACGCGTTTGCGGGTTTTGCGACACTCCTCGACCCGCATGACCGCCGCTATCCTTTCGATTGGCACCGAGCTCACCCGAGGTGAGCTGATCAACTCCAACGCCGCTTGGCTGGGTGAAGAGCTGACAAAGCTCGGTTTCGACGTGACCGAGCACGCGACGGTCGACGACGATCTCGATCGAATCGTGACGACTCTCAGGCGCTTTTCGGAGCAGCATCAGGTCGTCATTGCGACAGGCGGTCTTGGACCCACTTCTGACGACCTCACGACCGAG
>JBATLA010000520.1:0-5567 GCA_049669945.1 Polyangiales bacterium
GCGTTCACGCGACCGGCGGCAGCGCGAGCCCGAAGGGCGAAGCCCGGTGCGAAGCGCCGCCAAGGTGGAGCGCAGCGACCGCCGCGGAGGGAGGACTACGCGGTGGGGGTGGGTGGGTCGGATATAAACAAACCTCCCGACGCACAGGGGACCAAGGTCCCACCACACCGCCCCCTCTACTTCGCGAGCGCCGCCCTCACGCTCTTCAGCAGCTTCTGTCCCGCGGGACCCACCTGCTTCGCAATGTTCTCGGGGATTCCCTTTTCCTTGTCCTTGAACTTCTGTAGCTCAGCGGCGGTCGGTTCGTGCACCTCGTAACCGTAGCGGACGAGGTTCTTGATCAGCACCGGCTCCATCTTGCGAACCTGGCCACGACCCCAGGTCGTGAGGTCGTAGGGGACGTTGAGGAGGACCTTCTGAATGTCCGCGGGAAGCGTATCGAACCACTTCTTGGAGTAGACGACGATGCCGGGCTGATACGAATGCTTGGAGAGGAAGAGGTTCCGCTCGCCGTCATCGAGGCCCTGGTACCAGGTGGTCGCCATCGCAAAGAGCGGGGTGTTGTCGAAGCCATCGACGACGCCCGTCTGGAGGCTCGTCATCGTGTTCGCCACGTCGATGGTCACCGGGCTCGCGCCGAGCGCCTTGTAGGCCTCGACGTGGGCGACCGCCTCCTGGGAGCGATAGCGAATCCCCTTCATGTCGTCCGGGCTTCGAATCGGCCGGCGGCTGAAGTACGAGCGGAAGCCGTTCTCACCCCAGAGCGCGAAGACGAGCTTCTGCTTCTCGAGGATTGAACGCACCTGCTTGAGGACCTCCGGATCGTCGAGCGCTTTGTCCGCCTGCTCCACCGTGTCGAACACGTAGGGAGCCTCGAGCACGTTGACTTCGCGCACGATCGAGCTGAGGCCACCGACCGATCCGGCGAAGCCTTGCTTGCTGCCCATTTGAGCGCGTCGCGCGAGGGAGCGCTCGTTCGAGCCTCCCAGGCGGAGCTTTACCTTTACGCGGCCGCCGGTCTCTTCTTCGACGTATTTCTTGAGCCGCTTGAGCTGAAGCGCCCAGGGGCTGCCCGAGGGGACGACTGTCCCCATTTCCAAGACGTATTCCTGCGCCGATACCGGAGCCGGAGCTGCGCACAGGAAGAAAAGGGCGACAAACGCCACGGTAAAAACGATGGAACTACGCATTGGATTCTCCTCGGGCTGGCCCACTAGACGACAGCGTGGACAAGACTATTCAGACTAGAAGTACTCGTCGATGTCGGCCTTGAGCTTGTTTGCTTTGCGTTGCTCACAGAGACTCTCGGGCTTGATGTACGGAATCACGTTGGGATCGCCCGCGATGACGGGTTCGATGAGCTCCAGGTAGAGGTCGCGGTTGTCCTCTTTGATCGCCCACTCCTCGGCCATTGCGACGCGCGTGCCCCAGTAGTCGGGGTGCGCTTCCATCGACACGTTGAAGTGCGCGGCCGACTTCTTCATGTCGCCACCGGCAAAGCTAGGTGCGCGGGCGTAGAAGATCCCGAAGTAGCGATCGGGGCCCTGGTACCAGTAGGTCGGCTCCTCGGCGAGACAGAACTCCATGATCGCGCGGATCTCGTCCTTGTAGGACAGTAGGGTCGCGAAGCTCTCGAGGGTGGCCCAGCGGCCCAGGTTCGAAGAACGCCAGTAGAGCGCCGGTACGGCACTGCGGTCGAGCGCGTCGAGGGCGTCTTCGATGCGAGACCCCGCCGCCATCTTCTCGGCGAATGCCGGCGACATCGCAGCAAGCGCCTTCTCGGCTGCCTTGGTGCCTTCCTCGTGCGTGTTCTTGTATAGATCCGGATTGTCCTCGTCGAAACGAAGATGGCAGTCGGCATAGAAGTAGATGGCGTGCGACAGGTTGGCCAACGCCTCGCCGTTCCCGGCGTCGATCGCCGTCGCCTGCTCGAGGTACTCGACAGCCGCCTTCGCCTGAGCGGCGTCGTTGCGACCGTCCCAAGCTACGTTGGCCTTTTGCAACAGGTCTGCAACTTGGGCCTTGGACGCATCATCGAGAGCGCCGGCTCCATCGGTCGTCTCCCAGGCCGTTTCGCGGGTCGATCCACAAGCGGCCAAGAGAGCGGCCATGCACAACAGGGCAACCCAGTGCCCGAACTTCAACGAACGCATCATGCTTTCCTCCTGCTTCCGCGCCTATCTGGCGGGGGTACTGGCGGGGCATACCAAGATGCCTTTCACACTGTCAACGACGCAAAGCGCAAAGGGGGCGGTTTGCTTGCGAGGCATGGGGGCCTGTGGTAGGTGGCGGGCTGAAAATTTGGTTTGCCTCCATTGGGTGGGCCGCAACGGCCCGCCCATTTTTCGTTTTGGGGCCCTGAAGAAAATTGACCCCGGCTCAACGACAGCTCGAAACCGCTCTAGAGCAGCTAATCGACCCAATTTGCCGCGCCCACGCGGTGGACCTGGTTGACGTACGCTATCTGCGTGAGCCGGGCGGGGCCGTCATTCGGGTCATCATCGACCGTGACGTGCCTGGGGTCGATGTCGGCAGCGGGGTCTCACTGGAGGATTGCACCGGGGTCAGCCGCGACGTATCGACCGCCTTGGACGTTCACGAGGATATCCTTCCTTCCGGGGCCTTCCGCCTCGAGGTGAGCTCACCAGGGCTCGAGCGGCCGCTGGTGAAGCTCGCGGACTTCGAACGATTCTCAGGTCGCGAGGTCAAGGTGCGAACACGAACCGCAATCGACAGGCAGCGCCGCTTCCGCGGCACGCTGCTAGGCGTCGTCGATCACAGCATTGAGCTCGATCACGACGGCAAGGTTTTACAGATTCCACACGAGGAGATCGCCCAAGCGAACCTCGTGTACCGCTTTTCAAACTAGGTGGGTAGTTGGTCATGCAGCAGCAAAACGCGCTTTCCCTTCAGCACGTGATCGAACAGGTCAGCCAGGAGAAAGGCATCGACGCCAAGATTCTCGTGGAAGCGACCGAGCAAGCCATTCTGACAGCCGCGAAGAAGACGTTCGGTCCAGACCGCGAGCTCGAAGCTCGGTTCAACAACGAAACCGGAGCGGTCGACCTCTTCCAATATATGACCGTCGTCGAGTCGGTCGAGAACATGGAACAGGAGATCTCGGTCGAGGACGCAGAGGAGTACGGACTCGAGGCGGAGATCGGCGAAGAGCTCGGCTTTCAGATCTTCTACTTGCCGGAAGATCGCGACAAGGCGCGCGATCAGGACAAGCAGTTCGGTGACCTCTTGGTGCTCGAGCAGAGCCGCAATCGGTTCGGCCGCATCGCTGCGCAGACCGCGAAGCAAGTCATCATCCAGCGTGTTCGAGACGCCGAGCGCGAGCGGGTGTACACGGAGTACAAGAACCGTAAGGGCGAGATCATCACGGGCGTCGTGCGACGCTTCGAGCGTGGGTCGAACATCATCGTCGACCTCGGCCGTGGGGTCGAAGCGGTGCTCCCTCCTCGCGAGCAAACGCCGCGCGAGAGCTACCGACCGGGCGACCGCATCGTCGCGTTCCTCAAGGATATCGACCGCGAGGCCAGGGGTCCCCAGATCATCTTGTCCCGGACGGACGTGGGGCTTCTCGTAAAGCTCTTCGAGATGGAGGTCCCGGAGATCTACGAAGGCATCGTTCGCATCGTGGCAGCAGCCCGAGAGCCTGGTGCCCGTTCGAAGATCGCGGTGAGCAGCCGCGATTCCGACGTGGATCCGGTCGGCGCATGCGTCGGCATGAAGGGCTCGCGCGTCCAGGCGGTCGTCCAGGAGCTCCGAGGCGAGAAGATCGACATCGTGCCTTGGGATCGGGATCCGGCCCGCTTCGTTTGTAACGCGATTGCCCCGGCCGAGGTCGTGCGCGTCGTCATCGACGAGACGAACTCCAATATGGAGCTCGTGGTCCCAGACCCGAAGCTGTCGCTGGCCATTGGCCGCCGCGGCCAGAACGTCCGTTTGGCCTCGCAGCTCACCGGTTGGCGGCTGGACATCGTGAGCGAGTCCCGCTTCAAGCAAATCGAGGAGGAGGCGATGGAGGCCCTGTCGCGCCTCAGCGCTGACGAAGAGGTCTCGCGCTCGCTCTACCGCATGGGCTTTCGAAGCCTCGACGAAGTGCTCGACGCGAGCGAAGGGGAGCTGGCTTCCGTGCCCGGCATCTCAGCGGACGACGTCGCGCAGCTTCGCGAAGACGCGGGGCGGGCGATGGAAGAGCTTCGCAAGGAAGCCCTGGCCGCCATGGCGGACCGAACCGAGGCGCCGAGCGAGCGCGACAAGCTGCTCCTCGTACGCAACGTGAACGCGCGCATCGCGGATAAGCTCGAGCAGAGCGGCTACACATCGGTGAATGAGATCTCGGATGAGGAGGACACGGACCGCTTCGCGATCAAGTCCGGCCTCGGCGCCGCGCGCGCGCAGGCTCTGAAGACCGCCGTCGCGCAGTTCCTCGGAGGCGAGTGGCCTCCAGTCGAAGCAAAGATGAACGCGAGCATCGCCGCAGCAGAGGCAGCAGCCGCCGCCGAAGCAGAGGCAGCAGAGGCCGCCTCGACGGAACCGGATTCGGAATCCGGTTCCGGACCCGAAGCAGAGGCCGAGGAGCCGAAATCGGAGTAAGCGTCAAATGCTGGGAACGATGACAACACCACGCGAGAAGCCTTCCAGGCGGATGTGTGCCGGGTGCGGACAGCGCACGGGCGCAGATGATCTCGTGCGTCTCGTCGTCGGCCCGAGCGCGCCCTTCGTGGCAGTGGATCTCGGGCGCAAGCTCGGCGGGCGGGGCGTGTCTGTGCACCCCACCAAGGCCTGCATCCGATCGGCGTCCCTCCGAGGCGGTCTCGCCAAGGCCCTTCGTGGGGTGGCCCAGGTGGAACCCGAGAGCGTGGAGCGGATGATTGTGGCTCAGTTCGAGCAGCGGACGCTCGGCTTGCTGAGCGCGGCCGCCCGAACGCGAAGCCTCGCGATCGGCGGAGAAGCAGTTCGAGCCGCTTTGCAGGCAAAAAGCGGGGATCTGTTGATCCGCGCAAAGGATTCGCGCGGCCGCGGGGATGAGCTCGCACGTGCCGCAACGGCGCTTGGTTGCGCGACGGCCACTTGGGGGACAAAGGCGAGCTTGGGAGATGCGTTCACCCGCGCGGAGCTCGGCGTCTTCCTGGTGTTGGATCGGGGCATCGCCCGTGCGGTCTTGGATTGCCTGTCGCACGTCGAGGCCCTATCGGAGGACGGATGAGTAAGGTTCGAGTCTACGAGGTCGCACGTGAGTTGGGGGTCGAGAACCGCGACCTGATCCAGCGAATCGCGACGCTGGGGATCCAGGTGCGCAACCACATGAGCGTCCTCGATCCAGTCGAAGTGGACCGTATCAAGCGATCGCTCGGCAAGGATCGCAGCGAGGCGATGGTCGAAGAGCGGATTCGCCCGACGGTGGTTCGCCGCAAGAGAAAGAAGAAGAGCGTCGAGGCGGCGCAGCCAGCGGAAGCAGAAGCCGCGCCGGCCGATACGTCGGGGGAGACGATTGCCGCCGAGCCGCCCTCCGTCATGCCAGTGCCAGTGCCGGCGCCCGAACCCGAACCCTTGGT
>JBATLA010000521.1:0-8217 GCA_049669945.1 Polyangiales bacterium
GTTCCGAGCCCGGTCGACAGAGAACGACCGGGGGAGTTGCTGCCGCTCATCTTGCCAAAGTGGGAGGGCCGGAACATCGCCTCCTACCTCGAAGGCACCTTCAAGCGACCCGTGTTCGTCGACAACGACGCCAACCTGGGGGCATTGGCCGAGCTTTGGTGGGGTGCCGGATCCTCCGCGAGAGATCTCGCATACATCAAGGTTGCTACCGGAATCGGTGCTGGCTTGATCATCAACGGCCGCATCTTTCGAGGAAGTGGCGGCATTGCGGGCGAAGTCGGCCACACCTCCATCGACCCGAACGGACCCCGATGCATCTGCGGCCTCAATGGCTGCCTCGCCACGTTTATCGGCACTCCTGCCCTTCTACAACGTGCCAAGGACATGTTGCGCGCAAGTGGGTCCAACCGCCCAGCACCCACGAGTATCGATGAGCTCGTCAACGCAGCGTTGGAGAGCGAGCCCTCATCGGTCGAGCTGATGCGATACACCGGAAACAAGCTGGGCATCGGCATCGCCAACATGCTCAACCTGCTCAACCCCAAGATGGTGGTGCTCGGCGGCGGCATCGCACGGGCGGGTGACCTCGTCCTCGACCCCGTGCGCGAGACCATTCGTGGCTTATCCTTGCCTGCGTCGATCTCGAACACCGAGATCCGAACCACGGGATTGAACGAATGGGGCATTGCCGTGGGGGCCGCAACATTCGTCTTGCAGGCCGCACTCGAAACACCGGCTATGTTCCCGACCGAATCACGAGAAGTCCTATGAACCACACGAAGAAAGCGATCCACGCCCTACCCCTAGTCCTCGCCGCCGGTCTACTTGGTACGAGTTGCGGGTCCAACGACGAGATCGTCAGCCCTCCCGCAAGCTGGACCCTGACGATGTCGGATGAGTTCGACGGGGACGAAGGCACAGCGCCAAATGACGAGATGTGGACCTACGCCGTCGGGGGCGATGGCTGGGGCAACAACCAACTCGAGTTCAACACCGACCGCGTCGAGAACGTGTCCCTCGACGGTGAAGGCCACCTACGGATCCGCGCGATCAAAGAATCGTACGAGGGCAACGACTACACCTCGGGCCGGATCAAGACCCAAGATCTCTTCGAGCAGAAGCACGGCCGGTTCGAGGCGCGCATCAAGCTCCCCGCCGGCAGCGGCCTCTGGCCGGCGTTCTGGATGCTCGGCGCGAATATCGACGAGGTGCCTTGGCCCGACTGCGGCGAGATCGATATCCTGGAGTATCAAGGACAACGGCCGGAGCGTGTATTCGCCAGCGTCCACGGGCCGACCTACTCCGGCGCCAACCCGATCTCGGGCGACTTCATCCTGCCGGAAGGCGAGACCTTCGCCGACGACTTCCACGTCTTCGCCGTGGAGTGGGACCCAAGCCTGATCCGATTCTTCGTCGACGAGGAATTGTATCACACCGTCCGAAGCACCCAATACGAGGTCCCTGCGGGCAAGTGGGTCTTCAACAACGAGTTCTACGTCATCCTGAATCTCGCGGTTGGGGGTAACCTCGGCGGCCCTGTAGGACCGGATACTGTGTTCCCGGCGGACGTGCTCGTGGACTACGTCCGGATCTTCGAGCGTCTACAGTGAGTGCCTCCGCGTCCACGCACCACGAGACAGCCCCCGAAGATCGCATCTCGTTGCCACACAAGCTGATCTATGGCTTGGGCGGCTTCGTCAACAACCTCCTCGCCGCCGCGAGTGGCGGCATGATCATCGTGTTGAACCTGGGGCTCGGGATGAGCCCGTGGCTCGTGGGCCTGCTCGGCGCGCTACCTCGACTTACGGATGCCTTGACCGACCCCTTGATGGGCTACATCTCCGATCACACGCGCTCGAAGTGGGGACGGCGGCGGCCGTACATCTTCGCGGGCGCCATTTCGGCCGGTCTGACCTTCGCCCTACTGTGGCAGCTGCCCGAGGGTCGAAGCGAGACCTTCTATTTCTGGACCTTTCTCGCCATCTCGGTGATTTTTTACCTGGCGTACACCGTCTTTGCGACTCCCTGGGTCGCACTCGGTTTCGAGCTGACGCCCGACTATCACGAACGAACCCGGCTGATGGGTGTGCAGAACTTCTTCAGTCAACTCGCATATGTGATCTCTCCTTGGTTCCTGCTGTTCATGCAGTACGAGCCGTTCTTCGACGACATGGTGACCGGAGCCGCGGGGCTGGCCATCGTGATCGGCGCGCTGACGGCAGGCGTCGGCATCTTGCCGGCGATCTTCTTGAAGGAGCCCTACCGCGCGGACGCCATGGCCCACCTCTACGAGGCCGAGAGAACCGACAGACAGCAGCGGAAAACCGAACCGAACCCAATCGTCGCCAGCATGGCCGACTTCTTCAAAGGCTTCGCCGCGACCCTCCGCTTCCGGCCGTTCCTAAAGCTTTGCGCCGCGACCTTCCTGGTGTTCAACGGCTTCATGTTGATCTCCTCGTTTCAGTTATACGTGATCATCTACTACGTGTTTGGTGGCGATAAGGTCTTGGGCGCAGAGTACGTCGGTTACTCGGGCACTCTGTCAGCAGCCGGCACCTTCTTCGTCATCGTGTTGATCACCTGGCTCGCCACCAAGATCGGCAAACGTCGTGCGTTCTACGCGGCGACCGGGGTTTCCATCGTCGGCTACGGTCTGAAGTGGTGGTGCTACGACCCAGAGATTCCATGGCTCCTCCTCGTGCCGGCGCCGTTGATGGCGTTCGGCCTCGGCGGACTCTTCACTTTGATGGGGTCGATGATCGCCGACGTCGTCGACCTCGATGAGCTCGAAACCGAAGAGCGTCGCGAAGGCATGTTTGGGTCGATTTACTGGTGGGTGGTCAAGCTCGGAATGGCCGCGGCCCTTGCTGGCGGCGGCTTGCTTCTCGAAGCCACCGGTTTCGACGTAGCGCTCGAAGGCGCTCAAACCGACACGACACTCCTGCTGATGCGATTGTTCGATATCTTGGTGCCGATGATCACTTCGGCCGTCGCCATTTGGATCGTTGCCTCCTACGAAATCACCGAAGAAAAGGCCTACGAGGTTCGGGCAGAGCTCGAGCGGCGACGCGGCGCGATTTCAAGTGGCGACCTCGAGCGCGCATCGACTTATCCCTGAAATCCCAGGAAGGAGCATCGGTGCATTTTTCCACCCGAACCGATGGGACCTTTACGCGGAGATTTATCTTGATCTTTTCTCGAGAATTCGGCATCCCAGCTATCTAGAAGCCTCTTTGTTCGCTTCTCGAACAAACTTCGCGCCGATTCCTCCCGAGGTTATTCGATGAAACCAGCAGATGGACTTGCCGCTGTCGCGATCACCGTTGCCGGATGCTCCTCGGTGCAGAGCGAGGTTCATTCACCCGCCTCTGCGCATTTCGAGCGGCAGTCGCCAAAGGCTTTGTTGGCTGGAGAAGTCATGGCGATTGCGTACTCGGGGTTTCGGGAAGGCCAGCATCCGGATCGCGGCAACGGCGCCGTGAATCCCAGCGCCGATGAGATCCTCGAAGACCTCAAGATTCTCGTCGCGCACGATTTCAATCTGATCCGCCTCTACGACTCGGGCGAAAACTCCAAGCTCACGCTCGAGTTGATCAGGAAGCACCAACTTCCAATCAAGGTGCTGTTGGGAGTCTGGCTCGAAGCTGAGATCAGCAATCACGAAGGCTGCGCCTGGTTGCACGAGCCCATACCCGAAACGAAGTTGGCAGAGAACACCTGGAGGAACGCGGCCGAGCTGCAGCGCGGGATCAAGCTCGCACAGCGATTCGAAGACATCATCGTCGCCGTCAACGTCGGCAACGAGGCGCTGGTCGATTGGAACGACCACATGGTTCCGGTCAAAAAGGTGATCGCCTATGTGAAGCTCGCCAAGGCGGCTATCGAACAGCCCGTCACGGTCGCCGAGAACTACGCATGGTGGATTCGCGACGGGGCCGCGCTGGCGGCCGAGGTCGATTTCCTCGGGATCCACACCTATCCCGAATGGGAAGGGAAAGCGATCGACGAGGCGATGCCGTACACGCTCGAAAACATCGAGGGAGTGCGTAGGGCGTTACCGGAGACGCCGATCGCCATTCTCGAAGCGGGTTGGGCCACGACGGCCGTCGAGTTCGGGGATCGCGCCAATCAAGCCGACCAGGCCCGCTACTATCGCGAGCTCGAGCAATGGGCTCGCGAGACGAATACAACCGTGTTCTTTTTCGAGGCCTTCGATGAGCCGTGGAAAGGCAATCCGAATGAGCCGCTCGGCGCTGAGAAGCACTGGGGCTTGTTCACGGTCGATCGCACTCCGAAGCAGCTACTCGAGGACGAGCGAACCGAATAATCCCGCGTCGATCCAGCCGCGGTCCTTGTTCTCGCCCGGCGCGGATTCGGAGCCAATGAAGTTCTCCCGAAGCTCGCTGCCGTCATTGTCACACCAGGCGATCATGAGTCCCATGACTTTGCCCTTGGACAGCTTGACGGGCGTGTTCTTGGTCGAGCCGTCTACATAGGCATCCGTGTAGATGTCGATCGCCAGCTCCCAGACGACCTTGTCGCCACGCTGCTGCCATCGGCTCTGAACGTGCTGGGAGTAGCTGTGCGGGAGCTTGTCGGTACCAATGTCGATCGCCTGATTGTCGAGCGACACGTGGTAGGCGAAAGCGTTGTGGTTGTATTGGTGGTCGCCGCCGGAGTAGTCCTCGTCGAGGAAGATCTCTAGGCAGTCGTCATCCCAGTACTGCACGAGCGGGTCGCGGTGGCTATCGAACAAGATGTCGTCGACCAGCTCGACGAGGACGTAGATGCGCTCCGTGGTCCAGACCACCTTGAAGCGTCCCTGGAAGTCCGTCGCCGAGTACTCCGGGCCAAGCCAGCGATGCGTGATCCCCTGCCAGCGGGCGCGCTTCCAGATGGCCTCGTCTGCGACGCCATCGATCGTCGGGGCACGCTTCGCTTGGGGGGCCCGATACTCACTGCGCCCGGGGTCGTGAGTGGAGCCCTTGGCGCCAACGGTCACTGGCCCAAGCAGGATGGCCGCAAGAACGAGCCAAGGAACAGCGTTAGACATACTTCAGCTTGCCGTCCTTGTCCCACAAGCCCCAGTACGCGCCGACATCGCCTTCATCTCCGACTTTCCAAGCCTCGTCGAAGGACGAGAAATAGAAGATCTCGATGCCTTCTTCGTGCGCCCACTGGTAGGTCCGGATGAAGTACTCCAGCGCGTTGTCGAAGGACGGTATCGCCGCGCCGAAAGGCGAGCCGACATTCGGCCAACCCGTTTCACTGATGATGACTCGCTTGCCGTCGGCGACGTTCTGCGCCCGGCGATACATGTCCTTCATGTACAAGTGCGCGTATTCGGCCGGACAGCTTTCCCAGAAAGGATAGCAATTGACCAGGAGCAGGTCGCAGGCGGCGGCTACGCGGGGATGGTTCTCGAAGAGAAAGTAGGCGTCAACCGTGCCGACTGGCACACCGGGCGCCGCGGCCTTCGCGCGCTCGATGTAGTCGATGAGCTGATCCGCGCTGAGGTCTTCACGCAGCATGACTTCGTTGCCGACCGCGAGGATGTCGGCATGTCCCGCGCGGGCGACCTCGATTCCATTGCGGAGCTCGATCTCGTTCAAGTCGAGCTCATCCGACAACCCAATGCCGACCATCGTCTTCAGGCCATTGTCGTGCGCGATGCGCCCCGTTTCCTGGCTGCCCTCCCGACAGGAGAAGCTCCGAATCCAGTGCGTGTGGGGCTGAATGATCGACAGTCGCTGCTGGATCTGCTGCTCGCTGATCTCGGTCCCGGGGGACTGGCCGTCCACGTAGGGGCTGAACGACATTCCGTGGACCTTGTGGCGCAGAATCGCCTGAAGCAGCGCGACCTTCTCCGCACGCGACATCTTCGAGAAGTCGGTTCCGAGAAGAGCCGGGAATCCGGGCACCTTGTAGCCCGAGCGTCTGAGCGACGCGGCGGCGCTCGACCGGGAGCTCACGGCGAAATGCTTGCTGCTTGCTTGTGACATCGTCTGACCACCTCGGCTCCCCTAGGGCTTTCTACGCCCTTCCCTCGAGGCGCGCCATCACGTCCTCGGTGAGGCGTGGGATCACCTCGAGCGCTCCCATGTTCTCGTGAACCTGCTCGACCCGGCTCGCGCCCGTGATGACCGTGGACACGTTTGGGTTCTTCGCGCACCAGGCGATGGCCAGCTGCGCCGGGGAGCAGCCAAGCTCGTTCGCCACCTCGATCGTGCGTCGAATCTGGGCATGGCTGTCCGGCGCGGTGATCATCTCACGAAGCCATTCGTAGCCCGGCAGCGCCGCCCGGCTGTCCACCGGCACTCCTTGGAGGTACTTCCCAGTCAGGGCACCGGACGCGAGCGGGCTCCAAACCGTCGTACCCATTCCATACTTCTCATAGAGCGGCGCGTACTCCTCTTCGACGCGTTTGCGCGAGAGGATATTGTACTGCGGCTGCTCCATGACTGGCTTTCGAAGGCGGTACCGCTCGGCTATCTCATAGGCCTCTTCGATCGCGGCCGCGGGCCATTCCGAGGTACCCCAGTAGAGCGCCCTACCCGAAGCGACGATGTCGTTCATTGCCCAGACGACCTCTTCGACCGGCGTCTCCGGGTCGTCCCGATGGCAAAACAACAGATCGACGAAGTCGAGCCCGAGGCGTTCGAGCGATCCGTCGATCCCGTGCATCAAGTACTTGCGATTCAGGGTGTTCTTCGTGTTGGGACCGTCGGTCAGACCCCAATAGAGCTTGGTCGAGATCACGTACGACTCACGAGGCCAAGCAAGCTCTCGGGCGACTTGTCCCATGATGACTTCCGACTTGCCACCGGCATAGACCTCGGCGTTGTCGAAGAAATTCACGCCCGCTTCCCAGGCGGCTTGCATGCACCGCAGCGCCGTCTCGTTTCCGAGCTGATTGTGGAAAGTCACCCAAGAGCCGAAAGACAGTACGCTGACTTTGAGGCCCGCGTTGCCCAGTCGCCGGTACTCCATCTCCACCACGCCTTCCCTCAGTTCCCGTCGCCGTCCACCGCTTGGTAGACTCTGACGTAATCGACGAGCATCGTCTGCGGAAACGTCTCCGTGCCATTGGGCGGCTGGGTGTTGCTGCCGAGGGTTCCGCCCATCGCGACGTTGAGAATCAAGTAGAACTCCTTCAGGAATTCATCCATCGTCGCCGGTTGGATAGCCTTGGTGAAGTAGGTGATGCCGTCGATCTTACCGACGATCTTGGCTTCATCCCACACTGCTTCAAACAGGTGAAAATCGTCCCCAAGCGACTCCGCGACCGTCAGGTTCTGGTTGTAGTAGGTCCAGCCGACGAGGTCAGGGGGCAAACATGGCTCAGCGGTGCTGATGGACTCGTCGCACCAATGCATCGTGAAATGCGTCGTCCGGTCATTCGAAAACGCGTTGTGTACCTCCATGAAATCGATTTCGCCCGAGCGTGGCCAATCAACGACCGGGTAGTTCACGCCCAGACTCCAGAATGCCGGCCACGCCGCTTCTCCAACGGGAGGTTTGATTCGCGCCTCGACCTTTCCGAACTTGAAATCGAATTTCCCGAGCGAGTTGATCTTGCCGGAGGTGATCGTCCCGTCGCGTACGCCGCAAGGCGTTTCGGGACATTGGGCGGAAAGCACCAGATTGCCTCCCTCGACGCGAACATTGGACGGCGAATCGGTATAGAGCTGCCACTCGAAATTGCCCCATCCATCGTTGTTTGGGCCGTAGCCGGTTTCGATCGTCCAGTTCTCCGGCGAAGGCGAATCGCCCGAGTCGAACTCGTCGGCGAACACGAGCTCGTATTGGACGCTGCTCGGCTCGCAGCTCTCCGTCTGCACAATCTCGTCAAAGAAGAATGTCCAGTCCTCAGGGTTGCTCGCGGCGTCGCCGATTCTGCCGAGATCGAAGATCACGGAGATCCCAGTTTCATCATCGCCGTCGGTGCTGCCCGTGAAGTCGAAACAGAGCTCCTCCCAGCTACCGCTCCCGGTTTGGACGTCGGACCTCTCCTGTTCGAGACCCTCTAGCTTGAAAAGCACATCGGCGACGCGTGGCGACCAGACTTGCATCCTGAAGGCTGCGCCCGCCGCCCAGTCCACGGGGCTGTCCAAAACAAGTGTGCTACCGCCAAACACTTCGCCGGCGAACTTCTGCATCTGCGCGACTTTCAGCGTGATGTCGCTTCCGCTCCGATCGGGGTTGTCTACGACGCTT
>JBATLA010000522.1:0-2340 GCA_049669945.1 Polyangiales bacterium
CTCTACATCGAAGCTTTTGGTCTTGTCGCAGGCTGCGTCGCCGTCGGTCACCGACACACTGATGGTCTGCGTTCCACTCGAGCCGCAGGTGTACGTCGTCGATTGCGCCGCCGGGTCTTCGAAGGAACCGCTTGTCGCGGTCAATGCTGTCGTCAGTGGATCGCCATCCGCGTCGCTCACGAGGACCGTGACTGCTGACGCCCCACCTTCCGGAATGTTGTTTGGTACGGCGTTCAAGAAGTGCAGTCTCGGGCAGTTGTTGCCTTCGACAAATTCGAATGTCGCATCGATATCGGCGTTGCCGAGCAGCTCCTCTGCGTCCGAGTCGCACAGTAAGACGACGTTAACTTGGACCGTGTCATTTGCCAGAACCGTGAAGTCCTCAGACCCCGTACACAGTGGATCGCCTGCGTTGTCGAACGCGGTCAGCGTGATGCTGCAGTCTCCCGGAGGCAAGTCCATGATCGTCGCCGCGACAGGCGGATCCTGCTCATCGTTGACGTTGAGCTGGCCGCTCAGGGTGATCCCCGAGTCGCAAACGACGTCGAAGCTCACTGCCTTGACGTCGGTGTTGCCAACAATGAGGTTGACCTCCACGCTACCGACGGTATCGGTATCGGCGCCGGTCTGTTCGCTTGCACATCCCGTAGGCGAAGTGGCGAAGAGCATGAGCGCTGTGGTGAGAACCGATAGACGTTTCATCGAATAATCTCTTTGGTAACTACGCGCATCTAAGAAAAGTGAACGATGTCGAACGAGCCGCTTAGACGCGGCTCTTGATTTTGCCGCTACCGCAGCAGGTGTGGAGCCCACCCCCTCCGACCTCCGCGCCGCTCGACTCGTGAAGCGAGTCGGCGACGGCGATCGGAGGGGGGCTCCGTCGTGCCTTACGGCCTATTCGGTGGTGAGAACCACGTTGTCGTAGAAGTTGCCGGAAGGTTCGAAGTTCGTTGCATTGGTCGTGAAACCATACTGCAGGATCTGGCCTACCCAGCTTGCGTCGATCGTCAGGGACACCGAGTAGCCACCCCAGTCCGCGGGAAGGTTCGTCGTGTCCTGTCTGTCTGCCGCGGTCTCCTGGAAACCGGCGTCGGGGTTGAGCACCTTGATGAAGGCGTTGGCCGTAGTGCTACCACCGATGTTGCCGGCTTTGGCTTGGAAGAGGAACGTGTAGGTCTTGCCGACCTCACTTGCTGGAATCCGATTGTTGAAACCGTATGGCTCTTGGAACACGTTGGTCTCAATCAGGAAGCCGTTGCCGTGGTCAGCGTTGTTGTAGTCGCTATAGACGCTGAGCTGCTGCGGTTCTTGATCCGGCCCGCCTTGGTCGTCGACTAGCGCACAGATCTGTGGGCCGTTGGGCGCTGGGCCGCCGTAGCCATAGGGGACGGTAGCCGCCACATTGACGAAGAACAGCCAGCCGTCACCGATGAACTCGCCGTCGATGGGGAGCTGATTGAAATTCTGCTCGTAAACCACGTCGACGCTTGGCTCGCAGACGCCCGCATTGCAGGTGCCGGCTCCGCCTTCGCAATCGCCGCCCTCGTTGATGGGCG
Source organism: Polyangiales bacterium (assembly GCA_049669945.1). GTDB lineage: Bacteria > Myxococcota_A > Polyangia > Polyangiales > Houyiibacteriaceae > SG8-38. The sequence continues at coordinate 1,557 of JBATLA010000522.1, forward strand.
TGGCCACGCACTGCCCGGTGCCCGCATCACAGGAGCTGTCCGAGCATTCGGTGTCTTCGTCATCGCAGGTATTGCCTTCGCACAGGTCGACTTCGATTGGCACACAGATGCCTGCGTCGCAGATGCCTGGCTCGCTGCCTCCGCCAGGAATGACGATCGAGACGTCGTCGAAGAACACCTCGACAAAGCAACCTTCGACTGCGCCACAAATGGCGTTTAACTCAAGGGACACCCCATTTGCGACGTCAGGACCTGTGTTCGTCGTGAACTCGTAGTCGACCCATTGGTCGGTCGGGAAGAGCGGCCCGCCGCCGAGGTCCTCTCTCGTCGCGCCTTCCGGAAGGAACTCCGACAAGAGCCCTGCGAAGACGACTCCGCCGGGGCCTGTGGAGCCCTTCATGGAGAACCGGATCGTGATCTCGCTGTTCGGCTGCACGACCCCGATCGCGAGGTTAGCCTGCTTAATGGTCGGATTCGCCGGGGCACCGGCGGTTGCAACACGACCCGACCACGAGCCCGTGTTGGCTTCGGCCGTGGTCGCTTCGCAGGTCCCGTTGTTGGGGCCGTCGCAGAACGTTGTCCAGCCGTCGAGGTTGCCGTCTTCGAAACCGCCGTTGACGGCTAGCTCGCCTCCGCCACCTGCGGTGCACTGGTTGCCGTCGAGATCCGAGACCTCGCACTGACCCGTGTCCGGGTTGCACTCCGCGGTGGTGCACTCGTTCCCGGTGTCGTCGCAAACGACGCCGTCACACGGGTTGGTTCCGGGACAGGTTACGTCGAAACT
>JBATLA010000523.1:0-1621 GCA_049669945.1 Polyangiales bacterium
CCGGGAGGCGGCCAAGTCCGCCGGTCCCAGGCTCAACCCCTGCATCCGCGGGCTCGCGCCGGCAATCTCCTCGACGTTTGCCACGCCGAGCGCGGTTTCGAGGATCGCGTGCACGAGGATCGGTCGCTTGACGCCACCGCGCGCCTCGAGCTGAGCGAGCAAGCGGTCAACATAGTGAATGTCCCAGGGCCCCTCAACCTTCGGAACCATGATCACGTCGACCTTGTTGCCTACTCCCTCGACGATCTGCGTCATGTCGTCGAGGAACCACGGGCTGTCCAAGCTGTTGACGCGCGTCCAGAGCTGGCAATCACCGAAGTCGTTCTCCTTGGCGATCTTGATGAAGCCTTCGCGCGCTTCGATCTTCTTGTCCGCTTGGATGGCATCCTCGAGGTTGCCGAGAAGCACGTCGCACTTCGCCGCGATGCTCGGCGCCTTCGCCGCCATCTTGGGATTGCTCGGATCGAAGAAGTGAATCATCCGCGACGGTCGAAACGGGACCTCGCGGGCGGGCTCTGGCGCCCCGATGGCCATGGGTTTGAAGAAGTCCTTGGGGTTTCGCATAGGGCGAGTCCTAGACGCCATCAGGCGGAGATGCAAAGCCTCCAACCCAGCCCTAGAGAGGACCACATGGAAATCGGGATGAACCTGCCGGTGATGGCCCCAGGCCTCGATCGGGACGCATTTTTAGCGTGGTGTGAGCGTGTCGATGCGGGCTTTTTCGCCAGCCTCGCAGCGGGCGAGAGAATCTCCTTTTACAATCCGGACATGACGGCAGCCCTCGCGGCAGCAGCGGCTCTCACGAGCCGCGTCAAGATCGTCAGCGGCGTGTTCGTTCCGATGCTGCACCACCCCGTGATGCTGGCCAAGCAGCTCGCCACCATCGACGTCTTGTCCGGCGGACGCTTCGTCGCGGGCCTCGGCGTTGGCGGACGCGAGCAGGACTACCAGTCGGTGGATGCCCCGCTTGGTCACCGCCTCACTCGACTCGCGAAGAGTGTCGACACAATGCGCAGCGTCTGGCGCGGCGAACCGGTGGTCGAGGGTGCGTTTCCGGTCGGCCCCACGCCGGTTCAGGAAGGCGGCCCGAAGCTGCTCGCCGGCTCGCTCATGGTCGAATCGATCCAAGCCGCGTCGAAATGGGCGGATGGATTGTGTGGGTTCAGCTTTGGTCCCTCGCCTGCCGAGATGGAGCTCCAATTCAACGCGGCGCGCCACGCATGGAAAGAGCGAGACAAGCCGGCACCGTGGCTCGGCACCGGGTTCTGGTACGCGCTGGGCCCAAACGCCCGAGATCAGCTCAACGACTACCTCGAGCGCTACCTCAACTTCATGGCGCCGATCGCGCGCGAGAACGTCAAGCAGATCTGCATCGCGACGACCCCGGAAGCGCTCAAGACTGCCGTTCAACAGGCCAAGGACGCAGGCGCGGACGACGTCTTGCTCGTGCCGACGACGTCCGACCCCGACGACGTCCATCGCGTCGCCGATATCCTCGCTTAGCCGTTACTGCACCAGGATGCAGCACCCAGTCAGGCAGAACCCGCCTGCCGGACAGGGCGGATCGCCCGGAAGACCGCAGGCCTGTACGCCGGGATTGCAGCGGAGATCGCCGCTGCCG
>JBATLA010000524.1:0-6210 GCA_049669945.1 Polyangiales bacterium
CCTCGGGATCGAGCGCGTACGTCGTCATGATGCTCAGGCGGTCGACCCAGTCGCCGAATCGCGCGACCAACTTGGGTCCGATCTCATGCGGTTCCCCCACCACGGCGAAGCGTTCACACATCTCGTCCGTGATGAGCGGACCCATCTCCATCCATCGGTTCTCTCGCGTCATCTGTCGTAGGGTAGGGTGCAGGTCTCCCCAGCCCTCGGCCTCCAAGGCCTTGGCGTAGATCGGGGTCGAGCCGTAGAACGCGATCTGATACCGCGTGCGGGCCATCGCCTCCGCGTATGACTTCTCGTCAGCGCCCGTGGCGATCATGCACTGCGCCGCGATCTTCATGTCGCCCCAGGTTCTTCCGCCTCGTTCGAGGCCCTCCTGAAGGGCTGGAAACGTCGTCGCCCGGACGAACTCATCGGTGCAGAACGGAATCACCACGAACCAATCTGCGAGCTCGCCGGCGGCGCGTGTCATCGGCTTCCCAATGGCGCCGAGCATCAACGGCGGCGGCCCGTACGGGTTTGGCTTCGGCGTGAACATGGGCTGCATCTTGGTGTGCCCGTAGTACTCGCCTTGGTAGTTGAGGGGCTCGCCCGTCTGCCAGGTATGTTGGATCGCGCGAATCGCCCCGATCATATCGCGCATCCGCGTCACCGGCTTGCCCCAAGGCATGCTGAAGCGCTTTTCGATGTTCGGCTTCGCTTGCGTTCCCATGCCCAGGATGAACCGCCCCTTCGACAACATCTGGAGGTCGTTCGCTTGGTAGGCGAGCGTCAACGGGTTCCTCGCGAACGCCACGGCGACTTGCGTGCTCAGGATCTGCGTCTCGGTGTGCTCTGCCGCAATGACGAACGGCATGAAACCGTCGCTCGAGCCCTCGAAAGAGTAGATCCCGTCGTAGCCGATCGCCTTGAGCTCTTCGACCTTGGCGCGCACCTTGGCCATGTCGTCGAAGATCAGGCCACCATCGACGGCGATTGGGGCCCGGGGGACTGGTGGCGTCGGATGCGAGGTCATCGCTATTTTCCCATGAATGGAAGCTTCTTCATCCAGGTTCCGTAGACATACTTCACCATCTGATCGAGCTCTTCTGCCGTCTTCTCCGTGTGCGGGTACCAGTGTTGCTCGGTCTTGCGCGTCCAGCGGTCGATGATGATGGGTTGCTGGAAGGTGTAGCTCCGAAGGGCGCCCTTGCCGTTCACCTGCCCGACGCCGCTGTCCTTCATGCCGCCAAACGGCGCTTCGAGGACGCCGTAGGCGACCGAGGCGTCATTGATCAGCACCGAGCCGGTCTCGAGTTGTTTCGCGATCGCGATTCCCTTCTGGTTGTCCTTCGTCCAGACGCTCCCGCTGAGGCCGTAGTCCGAGTCGTTGGCCATCCGGATGGCTTCCTCTTCGTCCTTGACGCGCATGACCGAGACGATCGGTCCAAACGTTTCGCGGCGCATGATGTCCATCGTGTGATCGACGTTGCGAACGAAGGTTGGCTTGTAGAACAGCCCGGTGGCGGTGTCCGCCTCGCCTCCGACCACGATGTCGGCGCCTTTATTCCGGGCGTCTTCGACGTGGGCTTCGATGATCGGAAGCTGGCGGTCCCAGAACAGCGAGCCAATCTCGGAAACCTCGTCGCTGTTGCTCCCGGCGTATCGAACCTCGCGAACCTTCTCTTCGACCAGTCGCTCGAACTCGTCGGCCACGCTCTCCACGACGTAGACGCGCTCGACGCCCATGCACACGTGTCCGCAATTGAAGAGCGAGGTGAACACGGCCCCATTGGCAGCCCGCTCGAGGTCCGCATCGGCGCAGACGATCATCGCATCCTTGCCGCCGAGCTCGAGGCTGCATGGGATCAGTTGCTCCGCGCAGGCGAGTGCAATCTTCTTTCCGGTCGCCACGCTGCCGGTGAACGAGATCTTCTGGACCCCTGCGTTCACCAAGGCCGCGCCGGTTTCGCCGTCGCCATGGAGCACTTGCACCAGATCCTCCGGAACACCCGCTTCATGGAGGATCCGTGCCGCCCAATCACCGCTTCGAGGGGCCACTTCGGATGGCTTCAGCAACACTGCATTGCCCGCGAGAACCGCCTGCACGGTCGGGTTCACGGCCAAGGCGAAGGGTCCGTTCCACGGCGTGATCACCCCGACGACGCCAAGGGGTCGGTAGTGCATGATCAGCTTCTTCAGAGGCCTCATGAACGCGTGCGTCTTGCGGACCTCGTCCGACAGATCCCTCACCGCGCAGGCGGACCAGTGGTTGATGGCATCGCAGGCTGCGATGATCTCGACCATCAAGGTCTCGGCTCGCGTCTTCCCGGTGTCTGCCCGGATGTCGTCGATGACCTCCGCGCGATGTTCGACCAAGCGATCGATCGCACCTCGGACGATTTGTGCTCGTTCGGCGATCGAGACCTTCGCCCATTGCCGTTGGGCCTCCTTTGCTCGCGCGAGCGCCGCGGCGACGTCTTCTTTCGTGCTCACCGTGATCTCGTGGATCGGCTCGTTGCTGGACGTGCTTCGCAAGCCCAGCCGTCGGCGGCCGTCAGGAGTTGGCGAAAGAGGTTCGACGATAGCCATGGGTTCTTCTCCTAGGTCAGTCAGCTCTATGTTCGTCTACGGCAAAGCTAGGCAATGCGCAGACCGGGTGGCGGTCGGTCAACACGTCTGCCACGCGAAACGCAAAGCAGGCAGACAAATCTCGGGAGAAACTGGTCGTCCCGGTCGTCAGAAACAGAAGAACCGGCGGCGTGATCAGCCCGTTGAGCATCGTTCGGGCGAACACAATCCGCTCTTCCGGGGTATCGGGCGCGACTTCTTGCAGCCGTTGGTGAACGATGAGCTCCCATCGAACCAAGAGCTCCCTCAGTGGCTCCTTCGGGACGTCTTGTTGAGGTCCGAACATGATCGAGAAGAGGAACTTGGCCGTGTTCGGCTGTTGGCTCATGTTGGTCAGGACGAAATCGATCAATTGCTCACAGACCTCGAAGGCTGTCGTCGCGCTCGCCAGGTGCGCCTCGAGCGCGTCGCAGTAGCTCTCGTATCGGTTGGCGACGAGCTCCACGAGCAGGTTCTCCTTGCTCCCGAAGAAGTGATAGAGGCTCGGCGGCGAGCTATCGGAATCACGAACGATGTCACGCACGCTCGTCCCAGCGAAGCCACGCTCGGCGAAGAGCTTCTCTGCTGCGTCGAGAATCGCGTCTCGTGTTCCCGTGGAGCGTTCCGCTATCGCCATGACTTTACCGACCCAGCTGCCTCACTCGCCCTTGAAGTCGGGTTTCCGCTTTTCCATGAATGCGGTCGGCCCTTCGATGGCGTCTTTGCTCTTGAAGACCGGCTGCCCAATTTCCAACGAACGCGCGAGCGCTTCTTCAGCCGGGCGCCCGTCGTTCGTCACCAACGACTTCTTGACCGCCTGCACAGCCACTGGGCCGCATGCGGCAACGCGGTCCGCGATCTCCAACGCCTTGTCGAGCGCGCTGCCATCGGGAACGACGTAGCCGATCAGGCCGTACTGGTATGCCTCTTGCGCGCTGAGACGTCGCCCGCTCAAGAGCATGTCGGCGGCGATCGTGTAAGGGATCTGCCTTCGCAAACGCACGCTCGATCCGCCGAGTGGGAACAAGCCGAGCGCGACCTCGGTGACACCGAACACGGCGCTCGCTCCAGCAACGCGAATGTCCGTGCCTTGAAGCACCTCTGTGCCGCCTGCGAGCGCGTATCCTTCCACTGCGGCGATCAATGGCTTCTTGGTGAGGTAGTGCCGAAGGAGCGCGCGCCAGTGAAGGTCCGGGTCTTCCTTCATGCGCGCGAGCCACTGGTCCCCCGCGTCCCACTTGCCGGTCGACATCGACCCGAGGTCGCTTCCCGCGCAGAAGGTCCCACCAGCGCCCGTGAGTACAATGACGCGGACCTCCGGGTCCCCGTCGGCTTCGGCCCAGGCGTCAGCCATCCGGACCAGCATCTCGATGCTCAGCGCGTTCCGCTTTTCCGGGCGATTGAAGGTGCAAATCGCTGTATGTCCTTGTTTTTCATACAGAAAATGGGGTTCGCTCATTCCTCGTGCTCCCGCTTGTGCCTCGAAGGGCTTCGACTATAACGAACGTTACATCTAGGGGCAAGGCACCATGACCCACAGCACAATCCTCGGCCGGCCGCTCACGCTTCCGTGCGGCGCCACTCTACGGAACCGAATCGCGAAGGCCGCAATGAGCGAGCACCTCGCCACTCGATCCCAATCGCCGAATGAGCGACTGGTCCGGCTCTACGCGGAGTGGTCGCGAAGCGGAGCGGGCATGTTGCTGAGCGGCAACGTCATGGTTGACCCGACCCACCTCGAGAGCGTTCGCAACGTCGCGATGAAACCGAACGTCGATGTCGACGCCTTTGTCCGATGGGCAGCGGCGGGAACCTCACAAGGCAATCACTTCTGGATGCAGCTCAATCACCCTGGGCGCCAAACCCCCGCGAGCGTTCATCCCGAGCCCTGTGCGCCGTCCGCGGGCGAAGCGGTCGACCTCTTCAAACGGGCGGGCGCGTTTGCTTCGCCTCGCGCGATGACCGCAGCCGAAGTTGACGCGTGCGTTGTCGCCTTCGCCAATGCCGCGGCGTTTGCTCAGGAGGTGGGGTTCACCGGCGTACAAGTTCATGGCGCCCACGGCTACTTGGTCAATCAGTTCCTCACTCCGCTGGTCAACAAGCGCAGCGATCATTGGGGCGGCCCCAGCATCGAAGAGCGTGCGCGCTTCCTCCGCGCAGTCATTCGAGCGATCCGCGACGCGGTCGGGCCCGACTTCCCGATTGGCCTCAAGCTCAACTCCACCGACTTCCAGCACGGCGGCTTCAACCAGGCGGAGTCGATGGAGGTCCTGAAGATGATGCAAGAGGACAGCGTCGATCTCGTGGAAATCTCCGGAGGCAGCTACGAGGCCCGCGCCATGTTCGATGGCGCCGAGGAGACGCGATCCAACGAGGTCTTCTTCTTGGACTACGCCGAAAAGGCGCGTGCGCTCGTCGACATGCCGATGATGGTCACCGGGGGCTTTCGAACTCGATCGATCATGGAGGAGTGCGTGGAGTCCGGTTGGCTCGATGTGGTCGGAATGGCGCGGCCGTTCACGAACAACACGCGTGTCGCCCAGCAGCTACTCGACGGCGAGATCGATAGGGCCACCGACCCCCCGCCGATCCTCGGCCTTTCACGATTGAAGGGCGCTGGCACGGCCGGTATGAGCATCGTGCAGATGGCTGCGATTGCGAACGGCCGAGATCCGACGAGCCGCTTTAGCGGCCTTCGCACTCTGTGGGCGGTGGGTAAGCACGAGCTTTCGAGCCTGAAACGTGCCAAAAAGCCGCATGGTTGAGCTTGGCCATTGCATGGTTACCGGCGCGGCGGGCTTTGTCGGGAGCCACCTCGTTCGTGGCCTTCTCGACGAGGGCTACACCGTTCGAGCGCTCATTCGAAACACCCCGCTCGAGCTCGAACACCCGAACCTCGAGGTTGTCCGCGGCGCAGTCGAAGATGCTGATCGAATGATGGCGCTGTGCGAAGGGATCAACACCGTCTTTCACACGGTTGCCCAGCTTTCCTTGCTCGGCGGAATCGCCGTCTCAGAAAGCTACCGTCAGTCCGCGTATGCGGCCAACGTCGGCGGCGTCGAGAACCTGATCGCGGCGTGTCATGCCCAAGGCGTAAGCCGCTTCGTCCACACGAGCTCGGTCGACGTTTGCTTCAACTCCGAGGTCGACCTCGAGATGAACGAGCACACCCCATACGCCACGAACATGAGCTGTCTCTACACGGAGACGAAGATCGCCGGGGAGAAGGCCGTGCTCGCGGCGAATGGCAAGGGTGGCCTGCTCACCACGGTGCTTCGGCCTGACGGCATCTACGGCCCCGGCAACAACATCATGCTCGACGAGATGTTCAAGCAGGTCACCAAAGGCCGCCTCGTGGCGACGATTGGCTTTCCGGGCGCAGTGCACGACCACATCTACGTGGACAACCTGGTGCACGCCGAGATCCGGATCGCCAAGCACCTGGTCGAAGGGAGCCCCGTTTGCAGCAAGGCGTACTTCGTCACCGACAACCACCCGCTGCCGCTCTTCGAGTTCATGCGCCCGTTGATCGAGGGCCTCGGCTACAAGATGCCAAAGATCAACATTCCGTATCGCCCCGTGCTCGCGTTTCTCCGCCTTTGGCAGTACCTGCACTTCCGG
>JBATLA010000525.1:0-1690 GCA_049669945.1 Polyangiales bacterium
ACCCCGGTCCGTTCGGAAGAGGAGCGGCATCGACAGCTTCACGCCGGCTTGGAAGACGTTCCCAGGCAAGGTGAAGTCGAGGTCGGTACTGGTGAGCTCGCCAAGGTCCCGAGAGTACTGGAAGTAGGCCCCGAGCTCGGGGGCTAGCTCGTTTCTCGTGAGTTTGACGTCGATTTCGGCCGCACCAAGGATCGACTTCGCCTCTTGAACCTCTGGGTGACACATCGCGACCACCTCGACGGCGCGTTCGATCGAAAGGTCGTCGACGGGCTCGACGGCGAGTTGGTCCGGGATCCGCTCGGGGTCGACGACCACGGGGGCGCCTTTCCCATCGCGCATGAAGAGAGAAAGCTCGAACGTCGCCTTCTCGAACGCGCGCTCCGCAGCAACGACGAAGGTCCGCCGCTCGATGAGAATTCGCTCGTTGTCGACCACATCGAACTCGGCAATCGACCCAGCTTTCAGCCGACGCCTGAGTTGCTCGTCCCGCTGTTCGGCAAGGTCGAGCAGTTCCTGCGCGACATCGAGGTTCTGTCCGGCGCTCACCCAGCCCCAGTAGACCCGGGCAGCCGCGAGCTCGAGGTCGAGCCTGGTCGCGGAGAGCCCCTGTTCAGCCGCATCCTGCAAGTCGATCGCGCGCGCGCGCTCGGCTCGCTCGGGGTCGATCAGACCGCCGCGCCAAATCGGCACCTCGATACCCGCGCGCAGCTCACCGCCGGAGAGTGTCTGGTCCGAGCGGTAGGTGGGCCAGCGATCGTCGAGGCTGAGGCCGACCCGATACCCGAAGTAGATCTCCGACCCCCAAACGCTCGTCGGCTGGCGGATCTCGACATTGGCGCTGCGGAGGTCGTAGTACGCACCCGTGGTGAGCTTGCCATCGCCTTCGATGGTTGGGTCGAATGCGCCGCGTGCGGCGGTGGTCTTGCCCTCCGCCGCCCGCAACTGCTCGACCGCCTGCCGAATGCGGGGGTCGTGCGCGTTGACGGACTCCCGAACCTCATCGAAGTACAGGGGCCGGCCATCGCCGTCGCTCGCAGCGGCGAGCACCGGAGCAAGTGAGACGAGGACGAAAAAGCCGAGGCGCGCAGCGCGCATCACTTCTCGTCCCCGCCACTCTTGGCTCCGCTGGTGGTCGCCATCGGGGGTGGATCGGTCGTCGGGGGGAAGCCGTTGAACTGACGCCAGATCTCGAACCCGAGGGACACGCGGTTCAGCAACACCCAGCCCTTGGCGAGCACACCTTGCCGCAGATAGCTCGCCGCCGGCCAGGGGAGATCGTCTTCGTCTGGCACGACTACGATTCGGAAATCCCCGCGGCCATCGTCGGTGGCGTCGATGAAGGCCACCTTTCCACCGAAGGTGCCGACCGCAACCGAGGGCCATCCGGAGAACTGCACCGCCGGCCAGCCCTCGAACTGAAGTCGGACGGGGCTGCCTGGCTTGACCAAGGCGGCGTCGTTGCCGTCCACGTAGAGTGCTACGGCGCGGTCCGCGGTCTTCGGGACGAGCACAGCGAGCACATTACCGCGATCGACCTGCTCTCCGCCGAGACGACCGACGACGCGCAGGATGGTCCCGTCGGTCGGTGCTGTGATCGTTTGCGCCTGCTGGCGGGAGATGCCGACATCCAAGCGCGCCAGCGCGGCGTTGGTCGTGGCGATGTCGGTCTCGGCGCTTTGCAGCGCTGCCT
>JBATLA010000526.1:0-5159 GCA_049669945.1 Polyangiales bacterium
AGCAGCTCGGTCCCCTCATCGAAACGTTTCCAGACGCGACGGTGGCGATCACACATCGCGATCCGGTCTCGGTCGTGGCTTCGGCGATTACCATGCTGACCTACGGAGATCGCTTGCGTCGAGCGAGCGTCGATCCGCCGGCCGTGGCCGCCTATTGGACCGACCGCGTCGAGCACTTGCTCCGCGCCTGCGTGCGCGATCGGGAGAGCTTGCCCGAGGGGCAGAGCATCGACGTCCTTTTCGACGAATTCATGGCCGACGACGTCGCGATGGTGCGGCGGATCTACGATGTTGCAGGCCTTCCGATGACGGACGAGGCGCGCGCCTCGCTCGACAACTACATGGCGGACAATCCGAGGGGCAAGCACGGCCGGATCGTCTACGACCTCCTGGGCGACTTCGGTGTCGATCCGGCGGCGCTCCGTGAGCGTTTCGAGTTCTACTACGAGCGCTTCCCGGTGCAGATCGAGAACACCTAGGCCGGATTGGACTGACGATGCGCAAACCCGAGAGCCTCGACGTCGCGTTGACCTACGGCACGTTCCCATTGGTCTTCGGTGGGGCGATGGGCGTCGCGATCGTCGGCATGGATCTCGGATGGGACCCCGTGTGGACCGCGATGGGGACCACGGCGGCGGTCGCGCTCGTGCTGATCGTGTTGGAACGGGCTCATCCGTATCATCGGGATTGGCTTCACGGTCATGGCGACATTCGGACCGACCTGATTCACAATTTCGTGAACTTCTGGATTCCCGAGGTGTACACGGTGCTGTTCGTCGGCGGTTTTGCGGCCGCGGGCGCGTGGTTGTCGAGCGCGCTTGGAATGACGCTCTGGCCGTCCGGCTGGCCACTGCTCGTGCAACTGCTGCTCGCCCTCGTCATCGGCGAATTCGGAACCTATTGGATTCACCGGCTGATGCACGAACACGAGCTCCTTTGGCGGTTCCACGCGCCGCACCACAGTGCACCGCGGCTCTACTGGCTCAACGCTGGGCGCTTCCACCCACTCGACTTGCTTGCTCAGCAGTTCCTGGGGATCACGCCTTTGATCGTGCTCGGCGCAGACACCCGGGTGATCGCGCTGCACACGCTCTTCACCGCGATCCACGGTCTATTTCAGCACTGCAACATCGACATCCGACTCGGTCCGCTCAACTGGTTCTTCTCCATGGCGGAGCTTCACCGCTGGCATCACTCGAAGCGACTCGAAGAAGCCAACACCAACTACGGCGCCAATCTGATTCTATGGGACATCGTGTTCGGCTCTCGCTACCTGCCTCGGGACCGAGAGCCCCCGACCGAGATCGGGATCGAGGCGCTACCGAACTTCCCGGGCGGCTACTGGGCGCACCTGCTGACACCATTGCGCTGGAAGCAGACAGAAGAAGTCTCGCGCGCGCGGTGAGTGCGGCACGGAGTTTGGGCACCTGCGGGTTTTCAGTTAGACCAACTAAATGAGGCGCGTGCTCTACCTGGGCTGCTTAGCGGGGTTACTCACTGCCGCTTGTAGCGGCGAGGAGGGCGCGTCCGGGCCTGCGCTCACCCCGCGACCGGAGGTGCAGACCTGCCTGCCTGACCTTTCCCTGGGAATGCCGCCGCGCTTGTCGGACACCGATTGCTTCAGCGATCTCAAAACCCTCGAGCCCGGTCCGGATTTGATCCCCTATGAAGTGAGCTCGGCCTTGTGGACGGACGGAGCGTTCAAGCCGCGCTACATGCTCGTTCCGAGCACGGAGCAAATCGATGTTCGGCCCGATGGTTCATGGGGCTTTCCCGAGCGAAGCGTGCTCATCAAAGCCTTTGGCTTCGACATGGAAATTGATGGCACAGTGACCCCGCGCTTGGTGGAAACGCGCTTCATGGTCCGGTGGCAGGGGCAGTGGGAGTACGCCACGTATCGCTGGAACGAGGAGGGCACCGATGCGGAGCTCCTCGAGGACGGCCTGACCGTTCGCTATTCGGTCGTGCAGGGCGGGGTTCCGGTCGCGCTCGACTACACGTTCCCGAGCTACGATGCATGCACGACCTGCCATGGCGCCGACATCGACGAGGTGCTGGGCCCGAAGACCGTCCAGATGAACCGAGAGCGCGACTACGACGGGGTCGTCGAGAACCAGCTTCTCGCGATGGACGGCATCGGTCTCTTGAATGTCGGCGAGGTGGAAGAGCTCGATCCCTCGCGTCTTCCGAGCATGGCGAATCCTCAACTGGGGCAGGGCTCGCTCGAAGCACAGGCGCGGGCTTACCTCGATGCGAACTGTGCACACTGTCATCGCCCCGGAGGCTGGGCGCCCGGCGATATCGAGCTCGATCTCCGATATCAGACGGCGCTCGAGGCCACGGGGCTTTGCGACCCCATGAAGTACTTCGAATGGGCCGGTATGCCGCGCGTGGCGCCTCGGGATCCGGATGGCTCGGGGATGCTCGCGCGTTTCGTCCGAGAGGATTCGCTTCGTATGCCGTCGTTGGCGACCTCCGTGGTAGACGCTTCCGGCGTCGCACTTCTCCGCGGCTGGATCGCGCAGCTTTCGGCCTGTCCGTAGATCGCCGGGTCAGCCGCGGCATGCTATGGCAGGCGCGATGACGCGCTACGATCCGGCCGCAATCGAGCCCAAATGGCAGGCCTTCTGGGAAGATGCCGACACCTTTCGCACGCCGGACGGCAGCGACCGCCCGAAAAGCTACATCCTCGATATGTTCCCGTACCCGTCCGGCTCGGGATTGCATGTGGGGCACCCGGAGGGCTACACGGCGACCGACATCATGGCGCGATACAGACGCGCCAAAGGGTACGACGTTCTTCATCCGATGGGGTGGGACGCGTTTGGGCTGCCCGCGGAGCAACACGCGATCCTGACCGGGACGCATCCGCGCGAGACCACGGTCAAGAACATCGAGACATTCAAGCGCCAGCTCAAGATGCTGGGGTTCAGCTACGACTGGTCGCGCGAGATCGACACCACCTCGCCGGACTACGTCAGGTGGACGCAGTGGATCTTTCTCGAGCTCTTCAAGCGTGGCTTGGCCTACCAGAACGAAGTGCCGGTGAACTGGTGCCCGGCGCTCGGCACGGTTCTGGCCAACGAGGAGGTCATCAACGGACTGAGCGAACGGGGAGGGCACCCGGTGGAGCGCGTCCCGCTGCGGCAGTGGGTCTTGAAGATCACCGCCTACGCAGACCGACTGCTTGCGGATTTGGACGACGTCGAGTGGCCGAACAGTACCCGCATCATGCAGCAGGAGTGGATCGGACGTTCGGAGGGCGCGGAGGTGCTGTTCGACGTGGTCGGACACGACGGTTCGATCGAGGTTTACACGACGCGTCCGGACACCCTGTTTGGCGCGACCTTCATGGTCCTTGCGCCTGAACATCCGTTGGTGGAGGTGATCACCACGAACGTGCAACGCGACGAGGTTGTTGCGTACGTGGAGCAAGCCAAGAGCAAGAGCGAACGTGATCGGCAGGCCAACAAGGAGAAGACCGGCGTGTTCACGGGCGGGCTCGCCATCAACCCGGTCAACGGCGCCGAGGTTCCGGTGTACATCGCAGACTACGTGCTCTGGGGCTACGGCACCGGCGCCATCATGGCCGTTCCCGCACACGACGAGCGCGATTTCGAGTTCGCGACTGCGCACGGGATTCCGATCATCGAGGTGGTGAGCAAGACCGGCAAGCCAAGCGAGGTTCCGTTGCGCGAAGCAATGGTGGAGCCGGGTGCGGCAGTGAACTCCGGCAAGTACGATGGGCTCGGCACGGCGGAGTTCAAGGCGCGCATCACCGAGGATCTTCAAAGCGCCGGCAAGGGCAAGGCGCGCGTCGAGTACAAGCTTCGCGACTGGGTCTTCTCGAGGCAACGATACTGGGGCGAGCCCATCCCAATCTACTTTCCCGTCGACACCGACGGTGACCCGCGCGCCGGCGCCGACTTCACGATTCGGTATGACGAGCCCATGGCGGTGGACCAAAGGGAGCTCCCGCTTCGGCTGCCCGAGCTCGAAGACTACAAGCCCGGAGAGGACCCGGCCGGGGTGTTGGCGCGTGCCACGGACTGGCGCTTCTTTCAGAAGGACGGCCGCTGGTTCGCCCGTGAGACCAACACCATGCCGCAGTGGGCGGGCTCCTGCTGGTACTACCTTCGCTTCCTCGACCCACGCAATGAAGAGGTCATCTGCGCCCCCGAGCTCGCAAGGCGATGGCTTCCGGTCGACCTCTATGTCGGCGGCGCAGAGCACGCGGTGCTTCACCTCTTGTACGCGCGCTTCTGGCACAAGGTGCTCTTCGACGCGGGCGTCGTGCCGACCAAGGAGCCCTTCAAGAAGCTCGTGCACCAGGGAATGATTCTCGGTGAGGGCGGCCAGAAGATGAGCAAGTCGCGTGGGAACGTCGTGAACCCCGATGACATCGTCGCCGCGTTCGGGGCGGACGCGATGCGCGTCTACGAGATGTTCATGGGTCCGTTGGAAGCGACGAAGCCTTGGAGCACCAGCTCGATTGCGGGCGTCCGCCGGTTCCTCGACCGTGTCTACACCGTGACGACCCGCGCGGACGCGTCAGCGAAACCCGATGCTGCGCTCACCCGACTGCTTCACCAGACGATTCGGAAGGTGAGTGAAGATATCGAAGCCATGCGCTTCAACACCGCGATCAGCGCCATGATGGTCTTGAGCAACGAGCTCATGAAGCTCGAGCAAGTTCCCATCCAAGCTCTCGAGGTCCTCGCGAGACTCGTGCATCCATTTGCACCGCACTTGGGCGAAGAGGCCTGGCAGATGCTCGGTCACGCCCCGAGCGTCCAGCACGAGGCCTGGCCCGACTACGACCCGGCGCTCTGCGAAGAAGACGAAGTCGAAATCCCGGTCCAGATCAACGGCAAGGTCCGCGCCCGCATCACGTTGCCGAAGGACGCCACCGAAGACCAAGCACTCGCGCTCGCCCAACAAGCCCTGCCAAGCCAACTAGAAGGCAAGCCCCCCCGCAAAATCATCTGGGTCCCCAACAAGATCCTCAACCTAATCGTCTAGGGACAGGATCCACCCCCGCAAGGACCCGGAATCACTACAGTCCTGGCCGGAAGATCCCGCGAGTTGTTCAGCCGGCTGCCCGCGTTCGATTCGGCCTTCGGGCGGGTGGTCCTGAGTGCACGGAGGGGTCCGCGCGG
>JBATLA010000527.1:0-1854 GCA_049669945.1 Polyangiales bacterium
AAGGACTCGATGTACGCCTTCGAGCATGGCATCGCCGAAGAGCCGAAGGTCGGCATGCCGGTTCCGGTCCCATCGATGGCTGCGCCACCCGAGGCGCCACCCGCGCCACCGACGCTTCGCCTCGCCGAGCCCCCCGAGGGCTTGACGCGGCCCTCCCTCGGGCAACCCCAGGATCCGCTTTTCACTGTCGACGGAGAGGTCAGCGACGTGCACACAACCGGACTTTTCGCCTACGAAGAGGGGCTTCCCATTCCGTCGCGGCCGCCGCTGCCGGACCCAAATCGGGCCAAGCAGGTCGTTCAAGTTGAAGCAGCGAACGACTACGACGTCGAAGAATCTGAGCCCCCTGAGCTCCTCGCCGATGAGTACGAAGAAGTTCGCCTCAGCGATTTCGCCGAGGCCGTCGAAGAAGGATAGTCCTCCCATGAAACGCGCTGTCGCTACCGCCGTTTGTGTCCTCGCTCTCACGCTGACGACCGGGGCCAAGGCCGATGCGGTCGTCAACGTCCACGTTCGCGGCGGGACAGACGGCCAAGTGCAGCTCAGCGGTGATGGCGGCAACTTTACCTGCACAACCAGTCAGGGGAGCTGCACCATCCGTTCCGTGCCAGGGGGGCGCTACGTGGTGGTATTCAAGCCCAAGGGCGGCAGTCCGACCTCACCGAAGAAGGTCATGATCCCCCCCGACGGCAAAGCAGACCTGCACATCGCCGCGAAATAGAGCCCGGCAAGTTGGCCGACAACGCCCCTGAAGTGGCATCATTTCAGTTGGGGGATACGCGTCAACGATGCGCAGGACTTGGATACTGCCCTGTTTGGGGGGCTTCATAGCATTGGCGTGTGCAGTGCCGACCCGCGCCCAGGTTCAGAATAGCTTCAGTGGTCCGACCGGTGGAGTTCGGATCGTCGACGCCGGCTCCGGCGAGAAGGGCACATTCCGGCTCGCGCTCAATACGGAGTTCTTCATCATCCGCGACTTCTTCGTGTCGAACGACAAGGCGCACCACTTTGCTGGCAACCTCTCGCTGAGTGTCACGGCTACCGACTACCTCGAGGTGTTTGCATCGGCCGAGGTAACCTCGGCGTGGGACGACTCGAATGACCCGCTGCTCATCCAGCGCGTCGCCGACGTCTACCTGGGTCTCAAGGGCTACCACGACGTTAAGCCATGGGTGATCTTGGGTGGCGATTTTAGCTTGTTCTTCCCCGGCGGTGCCGGTGACGCGAGTGCCACGTTCCGCGCGACGAGCTTCGGATTCCGCGGCAACGCGACGCTCGACTTCCGCGACCGCCCGGCGCGCGACGCACCGTTGATCTTACGCTTCAATGCGCAGTACTGGTTTGACAACACGGCGAACCTGGTCGAGGGCATCGAGGACCAAAGGTACGATGCACTTGGAGGACTGGTGCCGCGGCCGATCGAGACCCGGAACCTAGTGACGTCTTTCGAGCGCTTCGCGTACGGCGTCAATCGCGTCGACACCGTGCGCCTCGCCACCGGTTTCGAGGTTCCGCTCGAGGTGCGCAAGGTTGGCCTACACCCGATGCTCGAGTGGCAATGGGACATTCCCGTCAACCGCCAGGGCTACGTCTGCCCCACGACGAGCAATCCGGGGGCCGACGGTTGCCTCGTGGACGAGAAGCTCAAGGCGTTTCCCATGCTGCTGACGCTGGGGCTCCGCATCTTCTCGCCCCCGAAGGGTCTGGTGTTCACCGTGGGGGCCGACATCGGGCTCACTGGCGCGCGCACATTCGTACGCGAGCTAGCGCCGACCGTGCCGTACAACATCATCCTGGGCATCGGGTACGCGTTTGACCCGCGCCCAGCGCCCGCTCCCACGACTGCGGTCCCCA
>JBATLA010000528.1:0-4417 GCA_049669945.1 Polyangiales bacterium
CGCTTCACCAGCCACGTTTCGGTCAGGATCGCGTGCGTCGCGCCGGCTAGATCATCGACCGTGAACGAGGAGGCGAAGCGCGCGGCGGGAAGCTCGCTCACCTCGGTGTGGGCAATTCCGTCGACGAGCTCGAAGGCTGAGAACGAGTCGCCGAGCTGCGGGATGAGCATCTCGGCAATCTGCTGAGGGCTGAGGTCGCTCAACTGGCCGAGAGGTCGAAACGTGGCCCGGAACGTCGGGCTCAGCGCATCGGCTGTGTCGTCGTACTTCAGGATCACGACGAGCGGCTCGCTTGCGTTCTCCAGCACGAGCTCTGCGAACTCGTCATCCTTGAACTCGAGCTGGTCCAGGTTGGCTTCATCCCAAGCGGTCGGGCCGAAGTGCCAGCTCGGCGGTTTGCGGGCCGAGAACCCAAGCACACCATTGACGAAGAGGTCGTCGTCGAGAGCGGCCGCCGGCGACGTCAGCGATGCCGCGCTGGCTTTGGACGGTGTCGTGGTAGATCGGGCGCCCGTCTCAGTATGTTCGACGCTCTTGCAGGCTGTGAACGCGGCCGCGAGCAGGATCGAGATGGAGACCGCGGCAACGCGATTCATGGCCGCGACTGTAGCCGACCGGTTGCCGCGGCGCGAGCCAAGCCCATTGTTGGACAGATGTCTTCGGGGTCCGGTAAGAGTGAGTCGATGTCGGGTTTGACCGTTTCTTCGGCGGACGGGGTCGCGCGAGTCGTCTTCGATCGCCCCGATGTGCTCAACGCGCTTTCGCCCAGCGTGTTGACCGAGCTCGTCGACGCGTGCGCCGAGATTGCGCGGGACGATGGGATCAAGGTCGTGCGATTCGAGGGTTCGGGGAATGCGTTTTCTGCTGGCGCCGATCTTCCGGCGTTTGTCGCCTTGCTAGGCGGCCCGGACGCGCACTCGATTGCCGACTTGGGCCGACGGGCGACCAACGCCATCGCGGAGCTGCCGCAGATCACGATCGCGGGGATTCGTGGACATTGCGTCGGGGGTGGACTGGTCCTCGCTGCCGCGTGCGACGTGCGCATTGCTGCGAATGATGCGCGCTTCATGATTCCCGAGCTCGATGCGGGGATCCCGCTCGGCTGGGGCGGCATGGCGTGGGTGGTCCGTTTGGTTGGCGAGAGCCTCGCGGCCGACCTGGTCTTGAGCTGCCGCCCATTCGGCGCCGACGAAGCGCTTCAGGCGGGTTTGATCAGCCGGGTCCTCCCGCCCGGTCAATTGGAAGACGAGCTTCGCTCGTTCGAACGGAGCGTCGTGGCCAAAGCGACCAAGGTGCTGCGGGTCACCAAACGGCAGCTTCTCGAGATCCGCAGCGGAACCTTCGATGCGCGTAGTGATGCAGAGGCGCTGCTAGAGGCCCTCAAAGACCCGGAATCGATGCAGCAGGGCATGCAGTACGTCGCGAAGCGACTTCGGAAGCCCTAGCCTCACGGGGCGAAGCCTCCTGGCGAGGCAGTCGCCTTACGGGGCGAGACGCTGGACCTTCCAGCCGTTGCCTTTGCGGGAGTACTGGAAGCGGTCGTGGAGACGATCGGGCTGGCCTTGCCAGAACTCGATTGTCGTCGGCGTGACCCGGTAGCCGCCCCAGAATTTGGGGAGCGGTACTTCACCGTCCGCGAACTTACGCTTGATCTCGCCGAGCTTGATCTCGAGTGCTTTGCGGGAGGTGAGGACGCGCGACTGGTCGGACACCCAGGCTCCGAGCTGGCTGCCGCGCGGGCGCGTCACAAAGTACTTCGCGGCTTCGGTGCTCGAAACGCGGGCTGCGATGCCGGTGATTTCGATCTGCCGTTCGAGCTCGGGCCACCAGAAGAGCAGGGCGACCGAAGGATTGTGCTCGATGTGCGTTGCCTTGCGGCTCTCCAGGTTGGTGAAGAAGACGAAGCCGTCGTGATCGAAGTACTTGAGCAGCACCGTGCGCGCGCCCGGCGCACCGTTCGGGTCGACGGTCGCCAAGGTCATTGCGTTGGGCTCCGCGTCTTTGACCCGGGCGCGCGCCTCCTCGAACCACTGCTCGAACTGCACGATCGGGTCGGCGTCGAGTCGCTCGCGCTCCAAGGGGCCGCGGGAGTACTTGCGGCGCATTTGGTCGATGGGTTCGGCCATGGGAAAGGCTACGATCTGCAGCGAAGGCCGCAACGGGCGTCGCCGTAATTACAACATGAGAGCGGGCCGCCGGAGGGTGTAAGGGCTTACTTTACTGTTTGTTGTCTTAAGTCCGTCCTGTGATAGGACTCCTTGGCTCCATGTCTGACCAAGCTTTTGATTTCATCGTCGTCGGCGCCGGCTCCGCGGGGTGCTGCGTTGCCAACCGTCTCTCCGCGGATCCCACCAATCAGGTGCTCCTGCTGGAAGCGGGGGGCAAGGACAACAATCCGCTGATCAAGATGCCCATCGGCTTCACGCAGCTGATGTACAACGCGAAGACGACTAACCTCTACAAGACCGAGCCCGAGCCGCAGTTGAACGATCGCGAGATGAGCGTCGTGCGTGGCCGCGTGCTCGGCGGGTGCAGCTCGATCAACGGGATGGTCTACATGCGCGGGCAGCACCAGGACTACGACGACTGGGGAGCGCTTCCGGGCTGCTCCGGCTGGTCGTATGCGAACATGCTTCCGTACTTCAAGAAGTCGGAAAACTTCGACGCGGGTCCGGCGGACGAGTTCCACGCCAAGGGTGGCGAGCTGAACGTCACGCATGTGCAGATGAAGTACCCGATTAGCGAGGCGTACATCGAAGCTGCCGTGAGCTGCGGCATTCCGCGCAACGAAGACATCAACGGCGAAACCCAGGAAGGCATCGGCTACGTCCAAGTCAACATGAAGGACGGCAAACGATGGAGCTCCGCAGACGCGTTCCTGAGCGCCGAGGTGAAGAAGCGTCCGAACCTCACCATCGTGACGAACGCCGTCGTGAAGCGCGTGCTGATCGCCGCGAAGAAAGCCGTGGGGGTCGAGTACCAGGACAAGAGGGGCAACGTGCATGAGGCTGCGGCGGTGCGAGAGGTCGTGCTCTGCGCCGGGACCTACAACACGCCGCCACTTCTCGAGCTATCGGGCATTGGCAATCCGGATGTGCTCGCCGGGCTTGGCGTGGACACGCTGCATGCGCTCCCCGGTGTCGGAGAGAACCTGCAGGACCACCTCCAGCTTTGGGTACAGCAGGGGGTCAAGACCAAGAAGTGCCTCTCCGAGGATGGAAAGTTTCCTAGAGTCATCGGGGCGGTCTTGAAGTACATGTTCACGAAGACGGGGCCGCTGACGATGCCAGCCTGCAACGTCGGTGGGTTCATCCCGAACGAAGGTGCGGAGCGGCCCATCTTTCAGATCCACTTCACGCCTGGTGCTGGCGGGATGGACGAGAAGGGCAACATGGTTGCGACTCCCGATCCCGGCGTGAACTCGACCGTGTGCATCGTACGTCCGACTTCGCGCGGCAACGTTCACGCGCGAGGCACTGACCCGAAGGCGTTTCCGAAGATCGTTCACAACTACTTGTCGACCGAGCACGACCGCGGCCTTGCGCTCGAAGGCTTCAAGCTTCAGCGACGGATCTTTCAGTCGGAGGCCTTCAAGCCTCATGCGACTTATGAAATTCTCCCCGGCGATTCGGTGCAGACCGACGAAGAGATCCTCGACTTCTGGCGCCGCGAGGCGATGAGCGTTTACCACCCGGTGGGCTCTTCGAAGATGGGTCCGGCCGACGACCCGACGGCAGTCGTCGACAACGAGCTCCGCGTGCACGGAATCGACAACCTGCGCGTTGTGGACGCTTCCATCTTCCCGCTACTGCCTTCAGGCAACACGCATGCGCCGACGGTGGCCGTGGCGGAGCGGGCGGCGGACTTGATCTTGGGCAATCCGACTGCGTAAGCGTTGTATGGTAATCGTGCTAAACAGCGCCGAAACGCGCCCGTAGCTCAGCTGGATAGAGCGGCGGCCTTCTAAGCCGATGGTCGGGGGTTCGAGTCCCTCCGGGCGCGCTGCGAGAACCTCCTGAGCCGCCCTGACGCCTAGAACGCGCGTTATAGGTTGTAACTGTTTGGAATGTGGAGTGGTTTGGAGGGGGAGCCTGTCCCCTAGGTGCGGCGGCTGATCATCAGGGTGGCGGCTTCGGTTCGGCGCGCGACTTGGAGGGCTAGTTTGCTGAAGAGGCGCTTGTGTCGTTCGTGGCGGAGGCCGAGGATGATCAGATCTTTCGGGCCGGCGGCGTCGGCTAGGGCTTGGACCATGCCGTCGGATTCGATGAGGCCGACTTGCGGGACGCCGAACGTTTCGTCTTCGGCGAAGATGCGGAGCTCGCGCTCGCGTTGCCGTTTGACGTGCGGCGACATCGACTCGTCGGTGACCCGCACGAAGCGGACGTTGGTGCAGCCGGCGCGGCCAAGGCTCCCGAGG